>SLDH01000076.1 GCA_007125415.1 Roseovarius sp. | reverse complement strand
CTGATCTCGAACGGGGTCGCGATGATCTTTGTCGCGCTTGACCGGAAGGAGCCGGAAACCACCTGACCGGTGCCTTCTCCCGCCGCATGGGGCGGGAGAAGGCAGGGATCATGCAAGTCAGGCCGCGCGGGCACGCGTTCCGCCGCCATTGCCGCCACGGCGGCGCCCACGCGAGCGGCCAGCGGGCTTGCCGGTCGCGGCACCACCCTGGCGGGGGCCCTTGCCCCGGCCCGCGGGCTTGGCTGACGGATCAGGCAGTTCTTCCCAGGCGCGGCCAGAGGCCACGGGGATGCTCATCTTCATGGCTTTCTGAATGTCCTTCAATTCGCCCATCTCGTCCGGTGCGCAAAAGGCAATGGCCGCGCCGTCCTTGCCCGCGCGCGCGGTGCGTCCGATACGGTGCACGTAATTCTCGGCCACATTGGGCAGATCGTAATTGTAGACATGCTTGACATCGGGAATGTCGAGCCCCCGTGCCGCCACATCCGTGGCCACCAGCACGCGCACATCGCCGTCACGGAACGCCTTCAATGCACGCTCGCGCTGGCCCTGGCTCTTGTTGCCATGGATCGTTGCCACTGCGTAGCCCGCTGATTCCAGTTTCTTGGCCAGCTTGTCGGAGCCATGCTTGGTGCGCCCGAAGACAAGCGCGCGCTCGTCACGATGAGCATCGAGCAATTCGATCAGCAGATTGGGCTTTTCCGCCTTGGCGATGAAATGCACCGCCTGGATGATCTTGTCGGCGGCCTTGCCGGGCGGGTTGACCTGCACACGCCGCGGATTGGTGAGATAGCTCGCGGCGATCTCTTCCATCTGCTTGGGCATGGTGGCCGAAAAGAGCATGGTCTGCCGCGGCTGCCCCAGAAGCCCCGCGATCTTGCGCAGCGCGTGGATGAAGCCCAGATCGAGCATCTGATCGGCCTCGTCGAGCACCAGAAAGCGCGTTTCCGCCAGCGTCAGCGCGCGCCGGTCCAGCAGATCGAGCAGGCGGCCCGGGGTGGCCACCAGAATGTCGGTGCCCTGCCCCAACCGCTTGATCTGCGCGTTGATGCCTGCCCCGCCCACGACAACTCCCACCTTGATCGGCGTGCCCGCGACCAGCGGGATGAGGCTGTCCTTGATCTGGCTGGCCAGCTCGCGCGTGGGCGCGAGGATCAGGCTGCGCACGGTCTTGGGCGCGGGCTTGCCCTGCATCTCCATCAGCGTGCTGAGGAGCGGCAGGCCGAAGGCCAGCGTCTTGCCGGTGCCTGTCTGGGCAAGGCCCAGCACATCCTCTCCGTTCAGACCATGCGGGATCGCATGGGTCTGGATCGGTGTCGGCTCATCAATGCCCATGGCGGTGAGCTTCTTCACCAGCGGGCCGGGCAGGCCCATTTCCTGAAACAGGTTCACTTCATTTCCTTTCAAGGCCCGGCCACATCGGCCAAGCCCTTGACGGGCAGCATCCTGCCGCCTCATCCTTGTGGTTACGCCTTTCGCTCATGCACGGGCAGAATTGCCCCGGCATCGGTCAAGCGTTGGCCCCACGCGTGATTTTGGGATCATCTTGCCACCATCTTGGTTTTCTCTTTGGCCCCGCAATCAAGCGGGGTCAGGCTGCTCACGCGGCAGGATGGTTGGTTGCGAAGACGTATGCGGCATCGCCTCTGACAAGTCAACCGGCGATGCGCCCGGAAAGGCTGGCATCCCTGCGGCAGGTCAGCTATCCAAGCGGCGCAATCACGAGGGACGCGGATATGTCCGACACCATCACCGATCGCTGCGAGGCCAAGGGCCTGCGACTGACAGATCAACGCCGCATCATCGCCCGCGTGCTCGAAGAGGCCGACGATCATCCCGATGTCGAACTGCTCTATACCCGCGCCGCCGAGCGGGATGCGAATATCTCCATCGCCACGGTCTATCGCACCGTCAAGCTGTTCGAGGAGGCCGGAATCCTCGAAAAGCACGAATTCGGCGACGGGCGTGCGCGCTACGAGGATGCGGAACGGGACCATCACGATCACCTCATCGACATGAACTCGGGCGAGGTGATCGAGTTTGTCGACCCCGAGATCGAGGCACTGCAAGAGAAGATCGCCGCCAAGCTGGGGTATCGCCTGATCGGGCACCGGCTCGAACTGTATGGCGTGCCCGTGAAGGGCGACTGATTGGACAATCTGCGCGGTATCCTGCTCGTCGTGATGGCGATGGCGCTCTTCACCGTCGAGGACAGTTTCATCAAGTATCTGTCGGGCAGCATCCCGGTCGGGCAGATCCTGTTCATCACCGGCGCGGGCGGCACGTTGCTTTTCGGGCTGGCCGCCGTGCTCATGCGCAAGCGGCTTCTGGCACCCGTGGCGTGGCGCAGGCTCTATCTGCTGCGGATGCTGGCCGAAGCCGCCGCAGGTGTCGCCTTCTATCTCGGGCTGTGGCTGGTGGACCTTTCGGTGGTGGCGGCTGTCTTTCAGGCCACGCCGCTGGCGGTGACGCTGGGGGCCGCGCTCTTTCTGCGCGAGCATGTGGGCTGGCGGCGCTGGATCGCGATCCTCGTCGGCTTTTGCGGTGTGCTGCTGATCATCCGGCCCGGCCTTGCGGGCTTCGATCCGGCCACGCTGTTCGTGGTGGTGGCGGTGCTCTGCGTGGCCGCGCGCGACTTGATGACCCGGCGCATGGACCTGGCGGTGGACAGCCTTGTGCTGTCCTTTCAGGGCTCTTTGGCCGTCCTACTGGTCGCTCCGCTGCTCATGCTGGCTGGAAACACCCCACCCACCGCCATGAGCGGCACTGAAATCAAGATGATGCTGACGGCGCTGATCTTCGGCGCGGTCGGCTATTACGGCATCGTGGCCAGCATGCGCGTGGGCGAGACGGCTGTCGTCACCCCTTTCCGCTACACGAGGCTGCTCTTTGCGATCGTGGCGGGCATGCTTGTCTTTGGCGAGCGCCCCGATGCGCTGACCCTGACAGGGGCGGCGCTGATCATGGCCACAGGGCTCTTCACCATCCTGCGCGAGCGCCGGCTGGCCCGCGCCCGTGGCCTCATGTAAGCCGCTTCTGGAAAAAGTCCTGCGCATGTCCGTTTTGCCACAGATGGCAGGAAATTGTTCCTCGCCACGCCACCCGACACGCCCTGGCCCGGGCGACCAGCCCGGGCCGCGCCCGACCCTGCCCCGGGAGGGTGCATTGCAACGTTTCAAAAAGCTCGACGTTCAGAAGTATCTGGCGACCATAAAGCACCACAGCCCCGGCGTGGAGAAGCGCCCACCCGGGATCGGGCGCGCCCCTCTGCGCATCGACCCGGCCATGGGAGAAAAACAGGTTTCATGAAAAGTTCCGGTCGATTCCCTTTTTCATCAGCCTCGTAAGCCGCGCAGGTTGCATTCGGCGCGGGGCTTGGTAAGGGATGCCAACGCATTTCCCATGACCAGAAGGACAAGGCCATGAGCATCATCATCGACATACACGCCCGCGAAATCCTCGACAGTCGCGGCAACCCGACGGTGGAGGTCGATGTGGTGCTCGAGGATGGCACGATGGGCCGGGCCGCCGTGCCTTCAGGGGCCTCGACCGGGGCCTATGAGGCGGTGGAGCGGCGCGACGGCGACAAGGGCCGTTATCTGGGCAAGGGCGTGCTGGAAGCGGTCGCTGCCGTGAATGGGGAGATCGCCGAGACGCTCGCGGGCTTCGACGCGACCGAACAGGTGGCCATCGACACCGCCATGATCGAGCTTGACGGAACAGAAAACAAGTCACGCCTCGGGGCCAACGCGATCCTCGGCGTCTCGCTCGCCGTGGCAAAGGCTGCAGCATACTACACCACGCAGCCGCTCTTTCGCTATGTGGGCGGCATACAGGCGCGGGTGCTGCCGGTGCCGATGATGAACATCATCAATGGCGGCGAACATGCCGACAATCCCATCGACATTCAGGAATTCATGATCATGCCCGTGGCCGCCGAGACGATGCGCGACGCGGTGCGCATGGGTGCGGAAGTGTTCCACACACTGAAGAAGGAATTGAGTGCCGCCGGGCTCTCCACGGGAATCGGCGATGAGGGTGGCTTTGCCCCCGATATCGCCTCCACCCGCGAGGCGCTGGATTTCATCCTGAAATCGGTTGAAAAGGCCGGCTACACCCCGGGTGAGGACATCTGGCTCGCGCTCGATTGTGCCGCGACAGAGTATTTTCGCGAGGGTGCCTATGTGCTTTCCGGCGAAGGCAGGACACTGAGCGCGGACGAGAATGTCGCCTATCTCGAAGCGCTGGTCGCCGATTACCCGATCCTCTCCATCGAGGATGGCATGGCCGAGGATGACTGGGAGGGTTGGGTCGCGCTCACCCGCGCGCTGGGAGACAAGGTGCAACTGGTGGGTGATGACCTCTTTGTCACCAATCCCGAACGTCTGGCCGAAGGTATCCGCCGCAGCGCCGCCAACTCCATGCTGGTCAAGGTCAATCAGATCGGAAGCCTGACGGAGACGCTACAGGCCGTCGAGATGGCGCATCGCGCGGGCATGACCAATGTGATGTCCCATCGCTCGGGCGAGACGGAGGATGCCACCATCGCCGATCTGGCCGTGGCCACCAATTGCGGTCAGATCAAGACAGGCAGCCTGGCCCGCTCGGACCGGCTGGCGAAATACAATCAGCTCATTCGCATCGAGGAAGAGCTGGGGGAGACAGCCGTCTATGCCGGTCGCAGCATTCTGCGCGCCTGATCCGGTCAGGCACGCCGCCATTGCCCCGGCGGCGACCGCCTCTCGGCAATGGTCAGTTCGGACGGGTCAGCTCGGGCAGGGCGCTCTGTAATAGGTGCCGTCACCACGCGCGTAGGCGCAATTTCCGGTCTGGGTATTCTGCGCGACGACCGTTCCGGCCGAGGCCCCGGCCAGCGCCGCAATCAGCCTCCAGTTGCTGCCGGCGCCCAGCGCCTCGGCGGTGATCAGACCGGCGGCGGCACCGCCTGTCGCCCCGGCAACCGTCCGGCCTTCCGGTGACATGTTATCGCAGGCCCCAAGCGTCAGAAACGCAAGCCCCGCGGCAAGTGTTGTCCAGTATTTCATCAGTCAATCCCCCTTGGCATAGATGATCCTGAGCGCAGCGCGCTCGTAACGTTTGAGGTAATCATCCCGATGAAGGCTTCCAAGGCGTCAAGGAGCCGCCCGTGCAGCCTGGCGAAAATCCGCGCCTTGCGCCCGTGCGCCCCGCGGCGCACAGTGGAACCCATGTCCAAGGAAGCCGACAGGATCATCGATTTGCTGAACCTCGCCCCGCATCCCGAGGGCGGGCATTACGCGCAGACATGGGTGGCCGAAGGCTCGGGCCGGCCTGCAGGCACCTGCATCTACTTTCTCTTGCAGGGGCATGAACATAATCAATGGCACAAGGTCGATGCCGCCGAGATCTGGCATTTCTACGCAGGCGCGCCGCTCGATCTTTTCGTCGCGCCCACCCATGAGGGCCCGGCAACGCGCCACCGGCTGGGCGCCGATCTGGCCAGCGGCGCACGCCCGCAGGTGATCGTGCCGCCAGGCCATTGGCAGCGCGCGGCCAGCACAGGTGCCTACACGCTGGTGGGCTGCAGCGTGTCACCGGGCTTTCAGTTCGAACACTTTCAACTCGCCCCTGCAGGATTTGACATCCCCGTAACGCCCTGAGTGCGGGGGCACCAGGACCGACATGATGCGCTTGCTGCGCTGCTGCGCCGTCAGGGCAGCGATCCCGCCCGAACGGCAACCCCTCCGCTCAGGCCGAATGCTGCCTCCAGAACGCGACGAGTTGCCGGGTCGAGCCGTCTTTTGCGGCCCCATCGCTCTCGCCCTTCAGCACCGGTTCAAGCTCCAGCGCCAGTGTCTTGCCCAGTTCCACCCCCCACTGATCGAAGGAGTTGATGCCAAGAATCACCCCCTCGACAAAAACGCGATGTTCGTAAAGCGCCACGATCTGCCCCAGCCGGTAGGGCGTCAGCCGGTCATAGATGAGCGTGGTGGACGGGCGATTGCCCGGAAAGACACGGTGCGCCGCCGCCCGCTCCAGCGCATGGCCCTCAAGCCCCTCCTCGGCCAGCATCGCCCGCGCCTCATCCAGCGTGCGCCCGCGCATCAGAGCCTCGGATTGCGCCAGGCAATTGGCCGCCAGCAGCCGATGATGATGGGTCAGATGCGGCTCATGCCCCTGAACCGCCAGCAGAAACTCGCAAGGGATGACCTGGGTGCCCTGATGAATCAACTGATAGAAAGCGTGCTGCCCGTTTGTGCCCGGCTCACCCCAGACGACGGTGCCAGTCTGTGGCGCGGACGTGCCGTCCATGCGCACATGCTTGCCATTGCTTTCCATCTCGAGCTGCTGGAGATAGGCGGGCAGCCGTGCAAGACGCTGATCATAGGGCAGAACCGCGCGGGTCTGGTGCCCGCAGACATGGCTGTGCCAGAGCCCGGTAAGCGCGAGCATCACCGGCATGTTTTCAACAAGGGGTGCGGCGCGAAAATGCGCATCCATCGCCGCGGCCCCCTGCAGAAAGCTGCGAAAATGCTCCGGCCCGATGGCGATCATCAGGCTCAGGCCGATCGGCCCCCACATGGAATAGCGCCCTCCCACCCAATCGCCGAAGCCAAAGACATGCGCCGGATCGATCCCGAATGCCGATGTCCTGTCGAGCGCCGTGGACACGGCCGCGAACTGTGCGCCCGGATCACCGCCGCCCGCCGTCATCCAGCCCCGCGCGGTCTCGGCATTGGTCATCGTCTCGATGGTGGTGAAGGTCTTCGAGGCCACGATGACGAATGTCCGGGCCGGGTCGAGATCCGCAAGGCAATCGGCGATATCGGCGCCATCCACATTGGCGACGAAGTGACAGCGCGGCCCGTCATGATAGGGGCTGAGCGCCCGCGTGCCCATCTCGGGGCCCAGATGCGAGCCGCCGATACCGATATTCACCACATCGGTGATCGCCCCGCCCTGCCCCCTGATACGGCCTGCACGCAGCCCGTCGGCAAAGGCCTCCATCCGCGCAAGCGTGTCGCGCACACCCGGCATCACATCCTCCCCCTCCATCAGGACCTGGCCGCCCGAGAGGTTGCGCAAGGCGGTGTGCAATACCGCGCGCCCTTCCGTTTCGTTGATCGGCGCGCCCGCAAACATCGCCTCGCGCCGCGCCGCCACGCCCTGCGCCTCGGCCAGCGTCAGAAGGGCGTCCCGCGCCGCATCGGTCATGCGGGTCTTGGAGTAATCGAGCAGCATCCCGTCAAAGCCGGCGCTGAACGCCTCTGCCCGGCCCGGGGCCGCGAAAAGGGGCAGAATTCGCGGCTGCGCAGCAGCCATCCGTTGCAAGGCATTCCACATCTCGCTCACTCCGTCCAATGCACCTGCGCCTCTTCCAGTACCGCGCGCACCGGCGCCTGCTGCGGCGTCAGGCTCCGGGCGCGCTCAAGCGCGGCGCGCTTTGCGGGGCCCGATATCAGGATGTGCAGGCGCATCGCCGCCCGCAATACCCGCGCCGAAAGCGTCAAACGGATGTCCGGCTCGGAAGGAACACGCATTGCCAGCAGGACAGGCGCGTCAGGCGACAGCGCCTCATCCCGTTTGTCGGCATCGGGAAAGATCGAGGCGACATGCATGTCCGTTCCCATCCCCAGGAGCGCCACTGCGATGGGCAGGCAGGGCTCGATGTTGCGCTCCAGCTCGGCCAGCACCGCCTCGGGCCGCTCCGCCCGGGCAAAGAGCGGCAAATAGCGTGCCTCAGCCGCCCGCCCCACCAGCAGTCTCTCCCGGATCAGACGGGTGTTTGAGCGCAGATGCACCTCCGGCACCCAGCGCTCGTCGCTCAGGAGCACATCGACCCGCGACCAGTCGAGCGCCGCATCGCAGAGCGCGTCAAAGACCGGCCCCGGCGTGCTGCCACCCGGCACCACCAGAAGCGCGCGGTCCTGCGCGGCCAGCGCCTGGCGCAACTCACCGGCAAGCTGGTTGGCCACGTCCATGGCCATCATCTCATCATCAGGATATTCGCTGAATGTCATGCCTTGATCTCCCGCCAGCGGCGACCGTCGCGATGAATGAGCGCCAGCGCCTCGTCCGGCCCGGAACTGCCCGTGGCGTAGGGATGCGGCGGCGCATCATCCTCGAAGCCCGCGATGATCGGATCGGTCCAGGCCCAGGCGGCCTCCACCTCGTCACCGCGCATGAAAAGCGTCTGGTTGCCGCGGATCACATCCATGATCAACCGCTCATAAGCGTCCGGAACCGCATCGGCTTCGGGCCCCAGCGCTTCGGCGAAACTCATGTCGAGCGGCACATCCACAAGCCGCATGCCGCCGGGCCCGGGCTCCTTGATGGTCACGCCCAGCTCGATCCCCTCATTGGGCTGCAGCTTGATCGTGAGGATATTGCGGTGACGCCCCGCCTCCTCGCCGAAGATCGAATGGGGCGCATCCTTGAACACAACGGCAATCTCGCTCGCGCGGTCGCGCAGCCGCTTGCCGGTGCGCAGATAGAATGGTGTGCCCGCCCAGCGCCAGTTGCTGATCAGAACCTTCAGGGCAATGAAGCTTTCGGTGGCGCTGTCGCGATTCTCCACCTGCTTGCGATAGCTCGGTCGCGTCTCGGTGGCCTCATACTGGCCACGCACCACATTGCCCGGCCGCACCGGGTCGAGCGCTCGGATCACCTTGAGTTTCTCGTCACGTACCGAATCGGGATCGAACTTCGCCGGCGGCTCCATCGCGATGAGGCACAAAAGCTGCATGAGGTGATTCTGCACCATATCCCGCATCGCGCCGGCGCGATCGTAATACTCGCCGCGCCCCGCCACACCCTCGCTTTCGGCCACGGTGATCTGGATATGATCGACAAACTGGCTGTTCCAGAGCGGCTCGAAAAGCATGTTGCCAAAGCGCACCGCCATCAGGTTCTGCACCGTTTCCTTGCCGAGATAATGGTCGATCCGGTAGATCTGGCTTTCGTCGAAATGTCGCGCCAGCGCCGCATTGAGCAGTTTCGCGCTTTCCAGATCGCGGCCGAAGGGCTTTTCCACCACGATCCGGCAGTTCCCGTCCGCCATCCCGTATTTGTGCAACTGCTGGGCCAGATCGCCGAAAAAACGAGGCGCCACGGAAAAGTAATAGGCGCTGACCCGACCCTCACGGATCAGGGCCCGAAGCTCCGGCCAGCCCGTCTCGCCTCTCGCATCGAGCGTCACGTAGTCGATGAGGTCGAGGAATTCCTGCAGGCCGCGTGCATCCTCGGCACCTCCCCCCCCGAACTCTCCGATCGCCTCACCCACCATCTCGCGATAGCCACGCGCGTCCAATTCGGTGCGTGCCGCGCCGATGATCCGGCTTTGCTCGTCCATCTGCCCCGCCCGGAACCGGCGATAGAGCGCGGGCAGGATCTTGCGGCGGGCAAGATCGCCCGTGCCGCCGAAAATGACGAGATCGAACGGATCGACAGGAATGATGCGCGATACCATGGCAGGCCTCCGGGCCTCGTGACCTTGCGTCGCGCGAGCTTAGCACGCCAGCCCGGCTTCACAATGCCGTCAATATCCGCCCGCGCGGGTTTTCACTTCCGCGGCAACTCGCTACGTCACCAGGACAACGCGAAAGGTCAGTTGATGAAAGACGATGCAATACCCGAGAACAGGGCCAATCAGGGCAAATTCGACGATCCCCGGATCACTGCCGGCGGCGCGGAGCGGGCAACAGTCACCCTGAGCAACCCCGAGACGCTCTGGTTCAATACCGGCACGCTGTGCAATATCACCTGCGCCAATTGCTATATCGAAAGCTCGCCCGAGAATGACCGTCTCGTCTATATCACCGCCGACGAGGTGCGCGACTATCTCGATCAGATCGCCGAGCGTGGCTGGCCCATCCGCGAAATCGGGTTCACCGGCGGCGAACCCTTCATGAACCCGCAGATGATCGCCATGGCCGAGGCCGCCCTCTCGCGCGGTTTCGAGGTGCTCATTCTGACCAATGCCATGCGCCCGATGATGCGCAAGGGGATGCAGGACGGGCTTCAGGATCTCGCACGGCGCCATGGCGAAAGGCTCACCCTGCGCATCTCGGTCGATCACTGGTCCGAAGCGTTGCATGACGTCGAGCGCGGGCGCGGCAGCTTTGCCCGCACGCTCGAAGGCATGGCATGGCTGCGCGACAACGGGATTCGCATGGCCGTCGCCGGCCGCACCGTCTGGGGCGAAACGGATGCGGCGGCCCGCGAAAACTATGCCGCGCTCTACGCTCGGCACGGCTTTGACATCGATGCGCAAAACCCCGCGATGACCGTTCTTTTTCCGGAAATGGACGAGACCGTCGAGGTGCCCGAAATCACCACCCGATGCTGGGGCATTCTCGGCAAATCGCCCGCCTCGGTGATGTGCGCCTCCTCGCGCATGGTGGTCAAGCGCAAGGGTGCCGCGCGCCCTGCGGTGGTGTCCTGCACGCTCCTGCCCTATGAGCCCGAATTCGAGCTGGGCCATACCCTCGCCGAAGCGGAACGCGACGTGGCGCTCAACCATCCCCATTGCGCCAAGTTCTGCGTGCTGGGCGGAGCCTCCTGCTCGGGCTGAGCTTCCTCTCACGCTGCCAAACCACTTCAAACCTCTCCGGGGTTTCTTCTCGGCAAAAATACCCAGACCACCTCGGCAGCCTGCAGGCGGGCCGATCGCCCCGCGTCACGGCTGCAAGCGGCAGTCCAAAAGCGCGCGGCAGCGCTCGATCGGATCACGACACCTGCAAGGGCAGCATGGTGGTGGATTTGATCTCCTCCATCGACAGAAGTGCCGTGACGTTGTGCACCTTCACCTCCGAAATCAGGGCCTGATAGAACGTGTCGTAGGCGCGGGCATTGGCGACGCGCACCTTCAGGATATAGTCGATATCGCCCGCCAGCCGGTGTGCCTCCTGCACTTCGGGGCGGTCGAGCAACGCCTTCAGAAACGCGGCCTGCCATGCGGCATCATGCTCCGAGGTGCGGATCAGCACGAAAAAGCACGCCTCGAAACCAAGCGCCTCCGGGTCGAGCAGATAGGTCTGCTGGCGGATCACCCCGGCCTCGCGCATCTTGCGGATCCGATTCCAGACCGGCGTCTTGGAACTGCCCACGATCCGGGCGATATCATCAAGTGATTGCCCGCCATCGGCTTGCAGCTGCGTGAGAATCTTCCGATCCAGCTCATCGAGGCGAACAGGCATTCCGGTTTTCCTTCTCCAAAAGAACATTCAGGCCAAACATACATCTCTTTGGAACATTTAGTCTTATTACGCGCAGCATCTGGCATAAATACGGGAAATAATTCTATATCTTCGGCAAGTCAATCGATGAGAAGGGCCTCCCATGACGATCCAGTGCAATCCGCATGCCAAGCCCCGGGCACCCGGCGACGTGACCTTTCTGGGGGCCGGACCGGGCGATCCGGAGCTTTTGACGCTGCGCGCACTCAAGCTGCTCGAGGCGGCCCGGGTTGTCATTCACGACCGGCTTGTCTCGCCCGAAATCCTCGCGCTCATCAATCCCGCCGCAAAGATCCTGGAGGCAGGCAAGCGGGGTTTCGGGCCGGCCACTCCGCAGACGCGCATCAATGCGCTGATCGTGGCCGAGGCCCGTTCAGGTCAGCCTGTCATCCGCCTCAAGGGTGGCGATCCGGTGCTCTTCGGGCGCCTTGATGAGGAGATCGACGCGGTCGAAGGCGCGGGCCTCCAATGGCAGATCGTGCCCGGGATCACCGCCGCCAGCGCCGCCAGCGCCGCCATCGGCCAGAGCCTGACCAGACGGGCGCGCAACGGTTCTGTCCGCTTCATCACCGGCCATGACATGGAAGGCTTTGCAGATCATGACTGGCGCGCGCTCAGCCAGCCCGGCACGGTGACGGCGGTCTATATGGGCAAGGCCGCCGCGCGGTATCTGCAGGGCCGGCTGATGATGCATGGCGGGCGTCCCGACACGCCGGTGACCCTCGTCGAAAACGCCTCGACGCCCCATGAGCGCATCCTCGGCAGCACCCTTGCGCGATTTCCCGTCGATCTGGCCGAAGCCGCGCTCGAAGGCCCCGCGCTCATTCTTCTGGGGCTTGCCCCGCGCGCGGCGCAGGCGGCACGCCCGGAAACCCTGCATCACCAAGAGGAGCTTGTGGCCCATGCCCCGTGATTCGTCCCGTGAGTTCACCCCCAAGGTCGTGACCGGCAATGCGCTCATCGAGGGCGATGTGATCTACCTGACCGCCGCGGATGACTGGACCCGCGATCTGGCCCGGGCCGAACTTCTCACCGATGAGGCCACGGCGCGCCTGCGCCTGATGATGGCCGAGGGACAGCCCGATATCGTGGTCGGGCCCTATCTCGCCGAAGTGGCCCAGGGCGCGGATGGTCCCCGGCCCGTGCATTTCCGCGAGGCGTTCCGCAGCACGGGGCCTTCCAACTATTTCCACGGCAAACAGGCCGGAGGCGCATGATGTACAGCTATTCCGAATTCGACGCCGCCTTCGTGGCCGAGCGCAACCGGCAGTTCCGCCAGCAGGTGGAACGCCGCCTGAGCGGCGCGCTCACCGAAGAGGAGTTCAAGCCGCTGCGCCTGATGAACGGCCTCTATCTGCAACTGCACGCCTACATGCTGCGTGTGGCCATCCCCTACGGCACGCTCGACAGCCGACAGATGCGCCAACTGGCGATGATCGCCGAGCGCTGGGACAAGGGCTACGGGCATTTCACCACCCGTCAGAACATCCAGTACAACTGGCCCAAGCTGCGCGACGTGCCCGACATCCTCGACGCGCTGGCCGAGGTCGAGATGCACGCCATCCAGACCAGCGGCAACACGATCCGCAATGTCACCGCTGATCATTTCGCCGGGGCCGCCGCCGATGAGCTGGCCGATCCTCGCCCCGTGGCCGAGCTCATTCGCCAATGGTCCACCGATCATCCGGAGTTCCAGTTCCTGCCGCGCAAGTTCAAGATCGCCGTGACCGGCAGCCCGAATGACCGGGCGGTGACCATGGCCCATGACATCGGGCTGCAGATCGTCTCCCGCGAGGGCGAGATCGGCTACCGCGTCATCGTTGGCGGAGGGCTCGGGCGCACGCCCATGCTGGGAAAGGTGCTGCGGGAGTTTGTGCCCCAGGCCGATCTGTTGCCCTATCTCGAGGCGACGGTCAGTGTCTGGAACCTGCTGGGGCGGCGCGACAACAAATACAAGAGCCGCATCAAGATCACCGTCCACGAGCACGGCATCGAGGATATCCGCGCGCGGGTGGAAGAGCGGTTCAACCTGATCCGGCCCAGCTTCGGCGGGGTGGACCAGGCGCTTTTCGAGCAGATCAGGGCCGCCTTTGCCCCGCCCGCTTTCCGCACCCGCAGCAGCGAGGGCTATCATGCGGCCCGCGCGGCCGATCCGGTCTTTCGCGCGTGGTGTGACACCAATCTGGCCGCGCATCGCGCGCCGGGATACGCCATCGTGCAGATCAGCCTCAAGGCCCATGGCGCCACGCCCGGCGATGCCAGTGCCGCGCAGATGCGCGCCATGGCCGATCTGGCCGAACGCTATGGCCATGATGCCCTGCGCATCAGCCACGAGCAGAACGTGATCCTGCCCCATGTGCATGAGGCCGACCTGCCTGCGCTGCATGAAGAGCTGCGCCGGCACGGCCTTGCCACGGCCAATATCGGCCTGATCAGCGAAATCATCGCCTGCCCCGGGATGGATTACTGCACGCTGGCCACGGCCCGGTCGATCCCCATCGCGCAGCAGATCGCCACGCGCTTTGACGAGCTCAGGCTCGAACACGAGATCGGCGATCTGAAAATCAAGATCTCGGGCTGCATCAATGCCTGCGGGCACCACCATGTGGGCCATATCGGCATCCTCGGGCTCGACCGGGCTGGGGCGGAGAACTACCAGATCACCTTGGGCGGAGACCACACGCAGGACGCGGCACTTGGCCAGCGCACCGGGCCGGGATTTTCCGCCGAGGAAATCATCCCGGCGATCGAGCGCATCATCCACACCTATCTGGCGCATCGCACCGGGCCGGAAGAAAGCTTTGTTTCCGCGTTCCGACGGACGGGCATGGCCCCTTTCAAACACGCGCTCTACGAGGTCGAGCATGCTCATGCCGCAGAATGACCGCAGTGCCCGCCGGGCGGAGCCTGATCTGCCTGAAAGCGGCGTGGCGGATCTCAACGCGTGGTACAGGCTGCATTCGGCCAATGCCGTGCTCAGCCACGCGCTCACCGGGCCGCGGCAGGGACGGATTGCCCTTGTCTCCAGCTTCGGCGCGGAGTCGGTCGTGCTGTTGCACATGATCTCGGTGATCCGGCGGGACACGCCGGTGCTCTTCATCGACACGCAGATGCTTTTTGCCGAGACGCTGGTTTATCAGCAGGAGGTGGCCGAGCGGCTGGGGCTGCGCGACGTCCGCGTCATCCGCGCCAGCCCCGATGATCTGCACCGCGAAGACCCGGATGGCACCCTGCACCAGCGCGCGCCCGACGCCTGCTGCGCCCTGCGCAAGACCGCCCCGCTTGAGCGGGCTCTGCAAGGGTTTGACGGCTGGATCACCGGGCGCAAGCGGTTTCAGGGCGGCGCACGCACGCAGCTGGATTTCTTCGAGGAGGAACCGGGCACGGGCCGCATGAAGGTCAATCCGCTGGCGCATTGGGCGCCAGGGGACGTGCGCACCTACATGGAGGAAAACCGCCTGCCCCGGCATCCGCTGGTGGCGCGCGGCTATCCGTCCATCGGGTGCATTCCCTGCACCACTCCCGTAGGTCCGGGCGAATCCCCCCGCGCCGGGCGTTGGCGCAGCCAGGAAAAGAGCGAATGCGGCATCCATTTCATGGATGGCCGCGTGATCCGCAAAGGAGAGAACGCATGACCATTCTCGTAACCGATACGGGCTTTGCCCCCGATGACTGGGCCGCGCCCATCGTCGCGCTGAACGATGCGCGCCCCGGAGTCGGCATTGATCTGGCCGCCAGCAACGACCCGCTGGAACTGGCCGGCAGGCTTGAGGATACGCCGCTGATCCGCGTGGATTTTCCGAGCTTTGCCGATGGGCGCGGCTTCACCATCGCCCGGCAGTTGCGCCTGATGGGCTACAAGGGGCGGCTGCGGGCGCGGGGGCATGTGATCGCCGATCAATATGCGATGGCGCGACGCGCAGGCTTCGACGAAGTGGAAATCAGCGCCGACCTGGCCGCGCGCCAGCCCGAAGAGCAGTGGCTCTTTCGTGCCGATTGGCAGGCGCATGACTATCAGGCTCGTCTGCGCGGCTGAGGCGATTTTCGGACAACCCCTTCACCTGACACAGATCAAAGATTACTAAGGGATGTCGGTTTATCTGACCGACACTGGATGCATGATGAATGAAAGCACTCTCTTGACCAAAGCCACCGCGATCAAAAAGCCCGTCACCCTGCCCGATGCCCAGACGGTCACCCATGTCCGGCACTGGACCGATCGACTGTTCTAGTTCCGGGTTACACGGCCCGCATCGCTGCGGTTCCGCTCGGGCGAGTTCGTCATGATCGGCCTGATGCAGCACGATGAGAAGACAGGGCGCGAAAAGCCGCTTCTGCGCGCCTATTCCATCGCCTCGCCCTCCTGGGACGAGGAGCTTGAATTCTACTCGATCAAGGTGCCCGATGGGCCCCTCACCTCGCGGTTGCAACATATCGGGCCCGGTGATCAGATCATCCTGCGGCCCAAGCCTGTGGGCACGCTGGTGCATGATGCCCTGCTGCCGGGCAAGCGGATCTGGTTTTTCGCCACCGGCACGGGCTTTGCGCCTTTCGCCTCGCTCCTGCGTGATCCGCAGACCTATGAGGATTATGACGAGGTGATCATCACCCATACCTGCCGGGAGGTGGGCGAGCTTGCCTATGGCCGCGAGGTGATCGAGAATATCCGCAAGGATGAGTTGCTGGAAGAACTGATCGGCGAGGGCTTTCACGAAAAGCTGCGCTATTATCCCACCACCACCCGCGAGCAGAGCCCGAAGATGGGGCGCATCACCGATCTGATGCGCGACGGCACGGTTTTTGCCGACCTCGGTGTCGAGCCGCTCTGCGCCGAGACGGACCGGGCGATGATCTGCGGCAATCTGGCCTTCAACCTGGAACTCAAGGCAATGCTTGAGGAATACGGGCTGGAAGAGGGCGCAAACTCCAATCCGCGCCACTATGTGGTGGAAAAGGCCTTTCTGGACTGAACGGCCCCGGCCTGAAACCAGAAAGAAAGCCCGCACAAGGAAGACCTCGCACGGGCTTTATCATTCGGTTGTTTGCGGCCGTTACATCCCGAGCGCGTCACGCGCTGCTGAAAGTGCCTGCGAGAGCATCTCCGGATTGTCCTCCGCGGCGCGCAGGTTTTCGATGAGCACGGTTTTCTGCACGGACCCGAGATCGGAAGTCTCGATGATCTGGCTGACCGCACTCATGTCGAACCCATCCACGGTAAAGAGCTCGGCCGTCGCCTCATCGGGCGCATCGACAGCGCTCTCTGTGGCACCCTCCGCCGGGTCGGCGGCTTCGGGTGCTGCTTCGGCAGCGTCGTCGGTGGCATCCGACAGGCTCTCGGCGGGATCAGCCGCGGGCGCGTCGGCGTCTTCCGCTGCGCCGGTCACATCCTCGATCACCTCGTCGATTGCCTCTCCGACGCCTTCAGCCGCCTCTGTCGCGGTTTCAGCGGCACTGTCTGCGGCTTCTTCTGCCGCCTCGACGGCACCCTCCACGGCTTCCTCAACGGCAGCTTCGGCCTCTTCAAGCGCCTCTGCGGCGTCCTCTGCGGCCTCTTCGGCAGCGTCGGTCACTGCGTCCACCGCCTCATCAGCCGCATCAACAGCCTCGTCGGCAACATCGGCGGCTTCTTCCACCGCCTCCTCGACGACATCCTCAACGGCCTCTTCCGCCTCATCCGCGGCCTCGGCTGTGTCGTCTGCGGCGCCGGTGACGGATTCCGCCACCTCCTCGACCGTCTGTCCGGTGAACAGCATGTAGCCCCCCACCAGTACAACAACAGCCACAATAGCCCATAGCAGGTTTCTCATCGAAACGTCCCCCGTTCAAATCCGGCCCAGGTCCCACTGACCTGGCGCACCCAATAATGGATCAAATGGCGCGGGTTTTGAACAGACACAAGAGGCAATGTCCTGTTTTTCGGCTCGGAACTGCCGATATTCCCGCTTGAAACAGACCCTTGTGCCGTTTACCTTGCAAATCTGATTTGCAGGAACCATCGAAGGATAAAAACCATAGCTCGCAGACCACACAACGCGCCGCCCACGCGCGACACCGGACCACGGATCAATGACCGCATAACGTCCAGTGAAATTCGCCTCATCGGAGCAGATGGCCAGAATGTCGGATTGATCACACCTGCAGAGGCGCTTGAAATGGCGTTCGAAGCCGGTCTGGACCTTGTCGAGATTTCGCCGAATGCCAACCCGCCGGTCTGCAAGATCATGGATTTCGGCAAATACAAATACGAACAGCAAAAACGCGAATCCGAAGCACGCAAGAAGCAGAAGGTGATCGAGGTGAAGGAGGTGAAGTTTCGCCCCAACACCGACACGCATGACTATGAGGTCAAGATGCGCAATGTCACCAAGTTTCTGGAAAATGGCGACAAGGTGAAGATCACCCTGCGTTTTCGCGGGCGCGAGATGGCGCATCAGGATCTCGGGCGCAATCTGCTTGAACGCGTGGCCGAAGACACCAAGGCGATCGGCAAGGTCGAGCACATGCCCAAGATGGAAGGGAGGCAGATGATCATGATCATCGGCCCCACCAATCACTGAGATAGCCCGGGATTGCCTCGGATCTGCACGGTCCCGGGCTATCCCTGTCGGGCGTTCCTCCATGCCAGTGCGAAACCCTCCTTATGCCTGACTTTCAAACCACCGACGGCCTTCTTCTGCACTTCACCGATGAAGGCATCGGACCTGCCCTCCTGTGTCTTGCCGGCCTCACGCGCAACAGCGATGATTTCACCTATCTGCGGCCGCATCTTCCGGGCCATCGCATCATCTGCATGGATTATCGCGGGCGGGGGCGCTCGGACACGCCCGATGATCACATGACTTACAATATCGACCGCGAGGGGCGCGATGCGATCGAATTGCTGGATCATCTCGGGATCGGAAAGGTCACCCTGCTGGGAACGTCACGGGGCGGGCTGATCGCCATGCTGCTGTCGGTCATGGCGCCGGAACGGCTCAACGGGGTGATCCTCAACGATATCGGCCCCGAGGTGGACGAGGACGGGTTGCAACGGATCATTGATTATGTGGGCGCGGAGCCGCCTTTCGCGGATCTCGACATGGCGGCAGCGGCGCTCAAGGCCGGGTTCGAGCAGAGCTTCCCCGGCGTGCCGCTCAGCCGCTGGCGCGAGCAGGCCGGGTTCATGTGGTATGAAAAGCCCGGTGGCGGCGTGGGACTGCGCTATGATGCGCGCCTGCGCGATGCGCTGATCGGTCAGGCAGGGGTGGGCGATGCACCGGACCTTTGGCAGCTTTTCGACGGGCTGAAAGATCTGCCGCTCGGGGTCATTCGCGGCGCGCATTCGGATCTTCTCAGCGCCGAGACCTTCGAGAAGATGGCCGCACGCCACCCCGACATGATCGGGGTGACCGTGCCGGACCGGGGCCATGTACCCTTTCTCGATGAGCCCGAGGCGCTCGGGGCCATTCGCGCGCTGCTGGCCCGGGTGGCATGAATATCGACAGAATTCGGGCCGCCGCCGCGCGCCTCGAGGGCCATGCGCGTCGCACGCCGATGCTGCACTCCCCCTTTCTCGACGAGATCGCGGGGCGCCGGGTGCTGATCAAGGCCGAATGCCTGCAGCATACGGGCAGTTTCAAGTATCGTGGCGCGCGCGCCGCCCTGTCGGCCCTCGATGACGAGACCCGGGCAAGAGGAGTGCTCGCCTTTTCCAGCGGCAACCATGCGCAAGGGGTTGCGCTGGCGGCGCGCGAATACGGCGTTGCTGCGGTCATCATCATGCCGGCCGACGCCCCGCGCATCAAGATCGACAACACCCGCGCCATCGGGGCGGAGGTGGTGCTTTATGACCGGGCAGGCGGCGAGAGCCGCGAGGCGCTGGGGGCGGCATTGACGGAGGCACGCAGGCTGACGCTGGTCAAACCCTTCGATGACGCGGAGGTCATCGCCGGGCAAGGCACCTGCGGGCTGGAGATCGCAGAGCAGGCGACAGGGTTCGGCGTGCGGGAGGCTGATGTGCTGGTCTGTTGCGGTGGCGGCGGGCTGACCAGCGGCATCGCGCTGGCGCTTGAGGCCGATGCGCCCGGGCTTCGCGTGCGCCCGGTGGAGCCGGTAGGGTTCGACGATGTGAACCGCTCGCTGCGCTCAGGCATGATCGAGACGAATCGCGCCACAACGGGCAGTATCTGCGACGCGATCCTGACCCCCTCCCCCGGCACGCTCACCTTTCCCATTCTCCACCGCCTCTGCAGCCCCGGCCTTGCCATCCGCGAAGAGGAGACACTGCGCGCCATGGCGCTCGCGTTCGAGCGGCTCAAACTTGTGGTTGAGCCGGGCGGGGCCGTGGCATTGGCCGCCGCCCTTTTCAGGCGTGATGACATCGCGGGCGATGCGGTGGTCTGCACCATCTCCGGCGGCAATGTGGACAGTGCCGTTTTCGAACGCGCACTGTCAACGGTTGGCTCGTCCTGAACCGTCTGAGATCGGGAAGCCGCTAAGAGCTGGGTCCATAGTGTTCGCCGCCTGACACAAGATACCCACTGGCCGCTTCGAACCCTTTGCGGGCGGTCGCCGATGTTTCCCATCGCCCGGAACAGCCGCGCAGCAGCCCGGGCCGCGCCCGACCTCCCCCCGGGAGGGCGCCTTGCAACGGTGCCAGCAGAAATCCT
>SLDH01000353.1 GCA_007125415.1 Roseovarius sp. | reverse complement strand
TTTGCAGGGCGAAACGGGGACCATGCTGAAGTCGGCGGATGATACGCATCTTCAGCTTGTGCCCTCCCGTTGTGCAATAGTTGCTGACGAAGTCATCCTAAGCGATGTGAACGGGTTTCACAACAGCCACGAAGTCAAATGAGCGAGCCTGCTGTCATCGGCTTGTGGTATGGGGAAATTCAAGACTTCCTGACGAATCTGGACCTTCGCCCCGGTTTCGCCCCGGTGCAAAAAATCTGAAAAAGGGCTCAAAGCGCAGCTTTCCGGCGTCATCCCCCAAGGTTCGCACTGTCGCGGACCCGCCCTCACCGCGCCTTCGGCGGCAGCAGGGCCTTGCGGATCGAGAGGTGCGCCTTCGATTGTACAAGACCCGGGGGGTCATTGTACGAAGTTACACATTTCAGGGCGGCGTGCCAGAGCGGTCTCGCCGAGGGCGCCTGCCCTCTCATCGGGAAAAACTGACCCTGATCAGGCGCGCCATGATCTAGCGCGGCATCGGAATGGCGCGAGGGACAGGCCCGGTCAGGATGGCCAGCGCCTGCGTTCCCAGCAACCCTGTCAAGGCAGGATCCCGGCTGCGCAGCCCACCGGTATAGGTGCCATAGGCGGGCAGGATCAGGCGGTTTTCATCCAGCAGGAAAGCCGGGCGCGTGATGGCGTGGCCGCGTGAACGCACGGTCGCCTTCGGGTGGTAATGGCCTGATATCTCGCCCTTTTCCCCGGCGCGGGCGATGTGACGAAAGATCAGCGGCGGCAGGCTCAGATCGGCAAGATGCGCGCCGCCAGGCCCCATGGGGCCCGGATCATGATTGCCTTCGATCCAGACCCAGCGCCGCCCCGCCTGCAGCCGGGCAATCCAGAGCGCCTCATCCTCGCGCAATGTATCTGCCGCCGTTGCATCATCGAAACTGTCGCCAAGGCAGATCACCATGCGCGCGCCGGTTCGGGCAAGATCCGTTTCAAGCCGCATCAACGTGTCGCGCGTCTCGTAAGGCGGCAGCCGCGGCGCGCCCCGCCCCGCATGGCGAACCGACCTGCCCATATGCAGATCCGAGACGCAGAGCAAAGCGCGGTCAGGCCAGTAAAGCGCGCCGGAGCCGAGAGCGCGCAGCGCGACGCCGAGGAATGTGAATTCGTAGGCGTTCATCGGGTGGTCCTGTCTTCGGCGCAACCGCTTTGCAAGAGCGATCCGGCAAGCCCCGCTTCGGCCAACAGCTTTTCAGCTTCCGCGGCCAGCAGTCGCTCCTGCGCAACCCCTTCAACAGGCGTCCGCCCCGCCTCCAGAAAGAGCGGTGCGGCGAGAGGCGATACATGGGGCAGGCGGTTGAGGTCTATCCGGTCACCGATCAGGGCCAGCATCTCCTCGACACGTCCGAAATCGATCAACCCGCGCATTGCCTCGGCCCGTGTGATCCGCAACAGCAGGTGATCGGGGTCGTATTTCACCAGCGTGTCATAGATGATGTCGGAGGACATGGTGGCCTGCCGGCCTGATTTGCGGGCCTGCGGTGCGTTGCGCTGGATGAGCCCTGCGATGGTGGCCGAGGCGCGGAAGGTGCGCTTCATCAATGCGTTCCCCTGAAACCATGCGTCCAGCCCGTCGCGCAGCGCGGCAGGATCGAGCAGGGGGGCCGCGTCGGTCAATGGCTCCAGCCCCCAGATCAGCGTGGCGTAATCGGTGGCAACAAAACCCATGGGCGCAAGCCCCAGCTCCTCCATCCGCTTGCTGAGCAACAGGCCCAGAGTCTGCTGTGCGTTACGCCCGGCAAAGCCGTAGATGCAGGCATGTTCCCGACGGTCACGGGGGAAGCTTTCGATCAACAGGCGCCCCGGTTCGGGCAGGCAGGAAAATGAGCGCTGCAGATGCAGCCATTCGCGGGTATGGGCAGGCAATTCAGGCCAGTCGTTCTGCTGGAAACTCTGAAGGATGCGCTGGCTCAATTGCGTGGAACTGGCGAATTTCGTACCCATGAAGGTGGCGATCCTGGGCGTGCGGGCGGCATCGCGCGATACTTCAACCACCATTTCGCGCAGGCTCTCGAATCGCACGATCTGCCCGCCTATCAAAAAGGTATCGCCGGGGCTGAGCGTGGCGGCGAAGCTTTCCTCGATCTCACCCAGAGGTTTGCCGCCGCGGCTGCGCCTGAGGCGCACCTTGAGTGTATCGGTGTCCTGAATGGTGCCGATGTTCATCCGGATGAGCCGCGCACTGCGCGGATCGCGCAATTGCCACAGCCCATCCTTGCGGTGCTGCAGGCGCTGCCAGCGATCATAGGCCCGCAAGGCATAACCGCCGGTGGCGCAGAAACTCAGACATTCGTCGAACTCGGCGCGAGCAAGGCTGGTGTAGGCCCCGCAACTGCGGATCTCGGCATAAAGCGCGTCAGCGTCGAACGGCCCGGCACAGGCGCGGATCAGGATATGCTGGCAGAGCACGTCCAACGGGCCGGGGCCGCGCGGCTCACCGTCCAGATCATGGGCAAGAGCGGCCTCGAGCGCGGCGCGGCACTCGACCACCTCGAACCGGTTGGCAGGCACCAGCAGGGCTTTTGATGGGGCATTGTATCGGTGATTGGCCCGGCCGATCCGTTGCACCAGACGTTTGACATTCTTGGGGGCACCGATCTGGATGACGAGATCGACATCGCCCCAATCGATCCCGAGATCGAGGCTGCCGGTGCAGACGATGGCCCGCAACTCGCCGCGTTGCATGGCACCTTCCACACGGCTGCGCTGAACCCGATCGAGGCTGCCGTGATGGATGCCGATGGGCAAAGCGTTCTCATTGGCAAGCCACAGATTGTGGAAGAAAATCTCTGCCTGTGCCCGCGTGTTGTGAAAGATCAGCGTCGTCCTGTGCGCCTTGATCTGCGCCATGACTTCGGGAATTGCATAGGCGGCACCACCCCCCGCCCATGGCGGGGGTGCGTCCGCCTTCAGCATGGAGATATCCGGATCGGGGCCCGGATCGGCATGCAGGATCTGACAGGGATCGGGATGGTGCGCCAGAAATCCTGCGATGGCGCCCGGATCCTCCACCGTGGCCGAGAGGCCGACGCGCCGCAGGTCAGGGCAGAGCGCCTGCAAGCGCGACAGCGCAAGCATGAGCTGGTCACCGCGCTTGCTTTCGGAAAGCGCGTGTATCTCGTCCACCACCACGCGTTTCAGCCCCGCAAAGAGCCGGGGCGCATCCTCATAGGAGGTCATGAGCGCAAGGCTTTCGGGCGTCGTCAGCAGGATATGGGGCGGGTCGGCGCGCTGACGGCGCTTTTGCCCCGACGGCGTGTCGCCGGTGCGGTCCTCTATGCGGATGTCGAGCTGCAACTCTTCGACAGGCACGCGCAGGTTGCGCTTGATATCCGCGGCCAGCGCCTTGAGCGGCGAGACATAAAGCGTGTGCAGCCCCGCATGCGCGCCCCCCGCCAGATCGACGAGGGAGGGCAGGAAGCCCGCGAGTGTCTTGCCGCCGCCCGTGGGCGCAATGAGCAGCAGGGCAGGCGTGTCTGCCTGCTCCAGCATCTCTTGCTGGTGAGGGTGAATCGTCCAGCCGCGCGCCGAAAACCAGGTTGAAAAAGGATCGGGTAGTGGGTTCATCCCCTTCATCTAAGCCAAGCGCGCAGAATTTTCGGAAAATTCTGTCAAAAATCTTTCAAAGATTTTTGGCCGGCTCAAGGGCGATGGCTCAACGCACGATGGCCTCGTCACGCACGAACATATTGGCCCAGGCCCGGTCGATCAATTCGGGCGTCATCTGATAGGGGATGCCTTCGAATTCACAGATCGAGATCATCTGATCGATCAGGAAGACCGGCTGATAGTTCGCATAGATATTGTCGATCTCGGGGTATCTCCGCTTCAGCAGATGCACCAGCGCGGCCTCATCGAGCGGCACCTGCTTCTTGCGCGCGACCATGGCGAAGATTTTCAGGAAATCCTCCTGGCTGGGCCCGTCCACCTTGATCTTGTAGAAGATACGGCGCAGCGCGGCCTTGTCGAAGATCTCGTTGGGGTGAAAGTTTGTCGAGAAGATCACCAGCGTATCGAAGGGCACCTCGAATTTCTCGCCCGATTGCAAGGCGAGGATATCCTTGTTTTCCTCCAGCGGGACGATCCAGCGGTTCACGAGGTTTTGTGGCGGCTCGGCCTGGCGGCCAAGGTCATCGACGATGAAGATGCCGCCTGTCGATTTCAGTTGCAGCGGCGCCTGATAGGTGCGGGCGGTAGGGTTGTAGACCAGATCGAGCATGTCGAGCGACAATTCGCCACCGGTTATCACTGTGGGGCGCTCGCACCGGACATAGCGCGTGTCGAAGCTGCGTTTGCGACGCAGCGAATTGGGGTCATCCACCTCCACCTCGGCCTTGGAATGCACGATCGGGTCATAGACTGTAATCACCTGACCGGCATATTCGATGGCGCGGGGCACATAGATCCTGTCGCCCATCGCGTCGCGGATACCGTTGGAGATCGAGGATTTACCGTTGCCCGGCGGGCCGTACATCAGGATCGAGCGCCCGGCAGAAACAGCCGGCCCCAGATGATCGAGCAGCGCGTGCGGCAAGACGAGGTGCCCCATCGCGTTGGTCAACTGGTCGCGGGTGATCTGTATGTTGCGTATCGACTGCCGTTTGACCTGGTCGCGGTAGACATCGAGCGGCACGGGCATGGCGCCGAAGTATTCCGACTGGCTGAGCGCGTCGAGTGTGCGGGATTTGCCCGCATCGGTCAGTTGATAGCCCATCACGCCGCCGGAATTGGCGTTGAGCGTGCCCGTGGCTTCCAGCAGCTTCTGCTGACGGGCCATGTCCACAAGCTCTTGTGTCACGGCAATGGGCAGGCAGATGGCCTCGGCGATTTCGGAGACCTGCTCGAGATTCTTGCGAAACATCGTCTTGAGAAGAATGTCGCGCATCATCACGATCGAAAGCCGCATATCTTCCAATGTGCCGGGGGGCGGCGGTGCCTGGACAGTGCTGCCTGTCTGCATGTTCATATTTGGGCCTGCCTTCTTGCTCGTCTTTTCGGGAGAGTGGCGGCGCACTCTTTCCTTGGACGATTGGCACACAATGATGGAGAGAATGTGGTCGGGGACGGGCAGAGTTGCGGCGCCGCGGTTTCAGCCGCTCTGCAGCGCCCCCATGACGAGGTAGCAGGCCAAAGTGCTGCCCAGGGCGAGGCCGAAGGGAAACTTGCCCGTGCGATGCCAGCTTTCCCAGTCCGGCGCCAACCGCCGGAGCGCGGAATGCTTGGCCATCCGATGCGTCAGAACCGCGACGAAGGTGATGGCTGTCAGCAGCATGATCAGCAGGCCGTAATCCCCCGGCGCGACGAACGGCGCGGCAGCCGCGAGAAACTTGCTGTCACCCGCCCCCATCAACCCGATCATGTTGGCGAGAATTCCGATCCCGAGCATGATCGCGAATTGTGAAAGCCGCCACAGATACCCCTCAAGGGGCATAACAAAAAGCCCAAGGGTGACGAAAACCAGCAACAGGGCCAGATTGGCGCGATTGGTGATCTTCATGCGGCTCAGATCGCTCCAGATCACCCAGAGACAGATCGGCAGGACGAAGGGCAGGAAGAGCCAGGCTTCTGTTCGGGTGAGATCCAGCGCCATGAGGTCAGTTCATCACATTGGATTCCAGTGCGCGCAAGCTGCGGGTGGCTTCCTCGAAATGTTGCGGATGGGTTTCGATCGCATCCCTGAAAAGGCCCTTGGCGATGGTTGTATCCCCTTGTTTGGCCGCAGATAGCCCCAGCGTATAGAGCAACTGCGCCCGTTCCGTCTGAGTGGCCGGCACGACCGGAAGCGCGTATTTCTTCTGCGCGCCACGGGCGAGGACAAGGTTGTTCTTTGCCGTGAACAGGGTCTGATCGTTGCGGATCGCTTCGGTAAAGAGCCGTTCGGCACCCGGGTAGTCCCCCCGGCTGAGTTTCGAAAAGCCCCAGTTGTTCATCACGTTGGCCGGCCGGGTGGTCAGGCCGATGGCAGTCTCATAGAAACTGTCGGCTCTGGACCAATCGCCCTTGCTGTCGGCGACCATCGCCTCCAGACGGTACCGCTTGAAGGTCTCATGGGTGGGCGGCACCTCGTTGAGCCGTTCGGCCGCACGCTCCCATTCATTGTTGCGGATCAGCGCATCAGCCAGATCAACCTTGTCGGCATCCGTGCTGTCTTCATGCTCCACCACCCTGGTCCAGGCGCTTACGGCCTCGGTCGGCCGGCCGGCGCGGATCAGTGACTGGGCCAGCCCGCGCCGCAAGTCGATACGGTCTGGCTGTTGCCCGCTTGCGCGCCTGAAATAGTTCACCGCCTCATCGGCATCGGCGACCGAGAGCATGACTTCGTTGAGATTGGTTTCATCGACCACATTGATGTCTTGAAGCGCGCGGTCGACCTCTTCCTTGTTGATGCCTTGTTCACAACCTGCCAAGCCGAAAATGCCTGCAGCGCACAGGGAAAGAAGAATAGGGTGGCGCATGTTTCTTGCGTCCTTTTACTGCTTCAGCCTCAATCAGGGTATCTTGCGGATCAGAAAATCGCTGCTGCCCCGCCGTACCACTTTGTAATCTTGCTCTGGAGCCTGATCATAAACGGGATTTTCCATTTTTGCGAGTGCTAAGCGCAGATTGTCCCGAATTGAGTCACTTTCGCCATTGTCGATGGCATAGGCACGGCGGAAAACCTGCGCGGCCTCGGCCACCTCGCCTCTTTCCATCAGGACAACACCCAGATTGTTCCATGCCTCGGGCGAGGTCTCGTCCTTGTCGATGGCATCGCGCAACAGGCTCTCGGCCTGCCCAAGACGACCAAGGCCGAGATAGGCGCTGCCGATGCCGGTCAGCACCTCGGCGTCCAGGCCACGGTCGAGTGCGGCGCGCGAGAAGGACTGAACGGCCAGTTCATACTCTCCTGCCGCCATCAACCGATGGCCCACCAGCATGGGATCCACGCCTTCGCCACGTGCCACACCCGGCGCGAACGGCCCGGTCTCAGGCGCGCTGTTGCCGCAGCCGGCGAGGGCTGCGGCGATCAATAGCGGAAATAGGCTTGCCCGGGCCATTCTGCCTCATTGTGGTTCCGGCATTGCTTCTAGTTGCTCGACCCTCCGCCGACGCCCATGGAGAAGAGCTCCATGATGCCGATTACGGACGGGCCGACCAGGATGATCAGCAATGGTGGCACGGTAAGCATCATCGTGGCCAATGTCATCTTTGTCGGCAACTGATTGGCTTTTTCCTCGGCGCGCATGACCCGTTTGTCACGCATTTCGCCGGCATAGACGCGCAGCGCATCGGCGATGGAGGTGCCGAAGGTCTGCGACTGGGTAAGAACGGTGGTGAAAGAGGTGATGTCCTGCACGCCGCAACGTTCGGAAAGCTCGGCCAGAACGCCCGGTTTGTCGCGCCCCGCCTTCACCTGATGGGCAACGATCTCGTATTCCTCGGAAAGGGCCGGATAGGACACCCGCATCTCCTTGCTGACGCGAATGATGGCCTGATCCATGGACTGCCCCGCCTCGACGCAGACAAGCATCATGTCAAGACTGTCGGGAAACCCTTCAACGATCTCCTGCTGCCGTTGTTCCTTGCGCTTTGTCACCCAGTATTTGGGCAGCATGTAGCCCACCAGACCGGGCCCGAGGATCCACATGAGTGCATCCTGTGCGGTGCTGTCATCACCGGACTTGAACAGAAGATAGTAGATCACGCCCACGATCAGCAGCAAGACCGCCAGGGCCATTTGGGCAAAGTGAAAATAACGCACCGAGTCACGGTGCCGATAACCCGCCTGCATCAGGGTCAGCCGGATCTGGCTGAGCTGTTTTTCGTCCTGCGGTTCCAGAAACGTGGCATATTTGTCGAGCTTCTTGTTCTTCGCCCCCGCGCGCAGGCGCTGCTGCTGGGTGCTGCCGGTGCCGCGATTGCTCTCCTTGAGGCGCTCCAGCGGGTCCTGTTTCTGTTTCATCATCATGATGAGCACCAGAAGGACCATCACCACCCCGAGAACACCAAGGAGAATGACGGGGCCAAGCGGGCCGAGCGCGTCTGTCAGAAACTCCATATCGTATCTCTCCTCAGACGCGAATGTTCACGAGCGCGCGCATCACGATCAGGTTCAGGGTCAGAAACGCTCCGACGACCAGACAGGCTGGAATGAACCAGGGATGCTCCATCGCTTCGTCATAGTAATGCGGATCGAGCAGATTGATGCCCACGAGCGCAATGAGCGGGAAGGCGGACAGGAACTTGCCCGACCATTTCGCCTCGGCAGTGATCGCCTTGACCCGCCGGAAGAGACGAAAGCGCGCGCGGATCACCTTTGCCAGACCATCAAGGATTTCGGCAAGGTTGCCGCCCGCCTGTTGCTGGATGGTCACGGCCACGGCGAGAAAGCGCAGATCCTGCATGTCCAGCCGCTCGGCCAGATCGGCCAGCGCCTCGCCCATCTCGCGCCCATAGGTGGCCTCATCCGCGATGATGCCGAATTCCGTCGCCAGCGGATCGCCCACCTCATTGGCCACAATTCCGATGGCCGAGGAGAACGGATGCCCAACCCGGAGCGAGCGGACCATGAGTTCGATCGCATCGGGCAACTGCTCTTCCATCATGGCCATGCGCTTACCCGCCTTCATGGAGACCCAGGTGAACACACCACCCACCCCCATCGCCAGAGAGAGCAAGGCGCGCACCGGCAGGGCCGTGGCCGTTCCGACCGACAGTCCGACAAAGGCAACCACGCTCAGCACCGCCATGATCATGATCAACTGCGTCGGGGTGAAGGCGATGGCGGCTTTCTGCGCCTTTTCGGAGAGAATCGAATAGAGCGGAACCTTCCGCGCCTTCATGTGCTGCTGCATTTCCTTGCGCAGCTGCTCCATGACCTGTTCGCGGTTCGAATTGCGGTCCAGCATCTCCAACCGCCGGTTGACGCGGCTGTTGAGGCTTATCGAGCGGCCGAAGACAGTGAGGTACAACCCTTCGACGAGGACGAGAACGCCCACGAAAATGAGGATGTAGATGATCGGCTCCGCGCTGAGGGTCATGGTCTCTACTCCGCTGCGATTGGCTCGAAGATCTGCGGCGGCAGGTCATACCCCCACAGACGGAACCGCTCTGAAAAGTTCGAACGCACACCGGTGCCGGTGAAATGTCCGATGATCTTGTTCTCCGGGGTCAGCCCCACGCGCTGGAAGCGGAAGATCTCCTGCATGGAAATCACTTCACCTTCCATGCCGGTGACTTCGGTGATCGAGGTCATCCGGCGGGAGCCGTCCTGCAGGCGGCTGGCCTGCACCAGCAGGTGCACAGCGCTGGCGATCTGGCTGCGAACGGCCTTGAGCGGCATCTCGATGCCCGCCATGGCAACCATGTTTTCCAGCCGGCTGATCGCGTCGCGCGGGTTGTTGGCGTGGATGGTTGTCATCGAGCCGTCATGGCCCGTATTCATGGCCTGCAGCATGTCGATCACCTCTTCGCCCCGTGTCTCACCGACGATGATGCGGTCAGGGCGCATCCGCAGGGCGTTCTTGAGACAATCGCGCGGGCTTACCTCGCCCTTGCCCTCCACGTTGGGGGGCCGGCTTTCCATGCGGCCCACGTGGATTTGCTGAAGCTGCAGTTCCGCGGTGTCCTCGATGGTCAGGATCCGCTCGGAATTGTCGATGAAGGACGACAGCGCGTTGAGCGTGGTGGTCTTCCCCGAGCCGGTGCCGCCCGAGACGATCACATTGAGCCGCGTGGCCACGGCGGCCTGAAGATAGGCGGCCATCTCTTCGGAGAAGGCACCGAAGGCCACAAGATCGTCGATACCGAGCTTGTCTTTCTTGAATTTCCGGATGGAAACAAGGCTACCATCCACCGCGACGGGCGGTACCATCGCGTTGAAGCGCGAGCCATCGGCAAGGCGGGCGTCCACATAGGGGTTGCTTTCATCCACTCGCCGGCCCACGGCGCTGACGATCTTGTCGATGATGCGCAGCAGGTGTTTTTCGTCCTTGAAGGTGATGTCGGACAATTCAAGCTTGCCCGCGCGCTCCACGAAAATCTGGTGCGGGCCGTTGACGAGGATGTCATTGACCGTGTCATCCTGCAACAGCGTCTCGAGCGGCCCAAGGCCGCGCACCTCGTCGTAAAGCTCCTGATTCAGCGTCGTGCGATCCTCGCGGTTCAGGACGATGTTGCGTTCCTGAAGCACCTCCTGGGTGATGGAGCTGATCTCGGCGCGCAGGTCCTGTTCGGTCGCGCTTTCAAGCGCGCCCAGATTGAGGTTGTCGAGAAGCGCCCGGTGCATCTCGATCTTGATCTCGCCCAAGCGTTCCTTTCGTTTGCGCTCCTTGTCCATTGGCCCGGTGCTCGCCGCGACCTTCGGGGCGGGTTTGCGAAAGGATATGGTGGCGGCTGGTTTGTCGGCCGGAACGGTCCTGGGTGCCTCGGACGCCGCCGCCTTGGCATCGCCCTCTTTGGGCGCGCCGGCCGCGGACTTCTTGTAACGTGAGAACATCTGGGGCTTTCCTTGCGTTACGCCGCGACCGCATCGTCCCTGCCAAGATCGTGCAGGTTACGGGCCAGCTTCATGATTTCCTTGCGCAGCGGGTTCTTCGGCGCACTTTCGGCCAGAGGTTCGCCATGGTCATTGCATTGCGGCACCGGGCGTCCGCCATCGGGCAATTGCACCTCCATGCTGATCTCGAGGCTTTCGGCCATGCGCTTGACGCGGCTCTTGCCGTTGAGATCGGTGAATTTGGGGGCCCGGTTCAGGCAGAAACGAATTTTCTCGAAGGGCAGATCCTCGGCTTGCAGGGCGCGCTTGAGCCGGAGCGCATTCTGTGCAGAGCGCATGTCAAGCTCCATCGTGGCGAAGTAGACCTGCGATTCATTGAGGATGCATTCGGACCATTGCACCAGTGTGGATGGCATGTCGACCACGACATAATCGAAGCGGCTGCGGGCCAGCGCCAGGACACGCTTGACGTCATCGGAGGTAATGAAGTCGAGCGGCAGCATGTCATGGGGGGCAGTCAGCACCCAGAGCTTTTCCTTGAACGGCAAGAGCGCCTGTTTGAACATCTCGTCATCCATCGCTTCGGTGTCGGACCACATTTCATAGACGACATCCCGGCGCGGCAGATCGAGATAGGTCGAGGTCGAGCCGAATTGCAGATCAAGGTCGATCAGGCAGACACGGGGGTTGTCCTTCTTCTCCACCGTGGCCAGTTCCCAGGCGAGGTTCGTCGCAAGTGTCGTGGCACCGGTGCCACCGGCGAGGCCATGGACGCTGAGCAGCACACCATCGCCCGGCACGTCGCCCGATGGCAGTGCCGTGGCGGCGGTTTGCGCGATGGCTGGCGCAGGGGCCGGCTCGGGCTCCTTTAGCAAGCGGTCAATAGCTGCCTGAAGTTCGTTCTCGGGCAGCGGGTAGGGCACGAACTCATCCGCACCTTGCCGCAAGAGCTGGTGGAGCACGGCAGGGCTCACATCTTCGGCGATGAGGATCACCTTCACATCCCGCGCATTGGCGGATGCGATGATATCGCTCAGGAGGGCAATCTCGTCTTCATCATTGCTGTCGATCGCCATTGCCACGAATTCGAGCTCTTGTGATTCGGGCTGGCTGAGAAAGGCGAGAAATTCACCAAAGCCCAGATCACCCCATTGCTCGCCAAGGGCGGCCTCCATGTCTTCGATAAGCAGATCGAAATTCTGCACGTCGCGGCTGATGGTGCAGGCGGTGATCGGGCTGGGACCCATGGAAGGCATTGCGCTACTCGACATGTCTACTCATTTCCATCTTTCGGGACGGCTCTGACGAAGGGAGGCGCCATGCCATCAATTGGTGGGAATTCGGCCAGAGGAACGCGTCGCTACTGCCAGACCCCACGTCTTCAGAAAGGATAGATGACCCAGAAACTGGGCAACATTTGGGCTAAAAAGCCGTAATTGTGCGAAATCTCCGGACAAAAGAAACCCGCCCATTTCGGGGCGGGTCTGAAGGTGGCCCGGCGAACCGGACAGGGAGATTCGATTGCGAGTCTAGTCCGCTACGTTCTGTGTCCTGCCGATATTTCTCAGCTCCGAAGGTGGCACGGCCGACGCGATCGTCTCGCGATAGATGACCTCGGCATATCTGCCATCCATGATCAGCGGGTGTGATTTCAGAAAACCGCTGACTTCGGTGACGGTGCGGCGGTTGCGGCGCTCACGGCCTTGCGTGACGATCAGCGGCTGGGTTTCGCCGAAGGAGACAACGGCTTCCAGCCGATCCCGGCTGATGCCCTGACTGATAAGATAATTCACCGCCGCATTGGCGCGCCTTAGGCCGAGCGCCTGATTGTAGCGCGCGCTGCCCACGGCATCAGTATGCCCGAACACCTTGAAGCGCACCTCGGGGAACTGCCTGATCCAGTGGGCCTGCGCTTGCAATGCCTGGCGCGCCGAAGCATCCAGCTGTGCGGAATCAAACGCAAAGTTGACCGTTGTGGGCACCTCGCTGGCAAACCTGTTGGACAGATCGACCGCAAAGTCCCGCTGGCCGGTATGGACCATATGGTTCTGCATGTTGGCGTTGCCGAAGGTGCCCGCATCCACCAGCGAACCAGCCTCGCCATAAGAGCGGAGGATTTCGCCCTGCGGGCCTGTTCCGGCGCAGGATGCGAGGAAACCCAGCCCCAGGATCGCAACGAGATGCCTCATGCTCATCAATCTCTCCCTCAATCCATCACATAGCCATAGGAGCCGGTGAAGTCCTGACGGGCCACCTCACCTGCAGCGCCTCGAATCTGGTCTGTCCCACGCGCCGACCTGCCCATGAGAAAGAAATCCACGTCCGATGGCAGTTTCACCCGGTCTGTCGGCAGGGCCAGCGCCTCGCCGCGAGTCGGCGAAACCAGATGCGCCGAGACGATGATCACCAATTCGGTCTGGGCCCGCTGATAGTCGGCACTGCGGAAAAGCGCGCCCAGCACCGGCACATCGCCCAGCCATGGCACCTGATTGTTGCTGTCGCGGAAATCATCCTGCAAAAGCCCGGCAATCGCAAAGCTCTCGCCATCGCGCAGCGCCACTGTGGTGGAAGTGTCACGGCGGCGGAATCCGGCAATTTCCAGGCCGCCCTGCACGAAAGAGTTGGTTGTGTCGATGGATGACACGGCCGCCATAAGCTCCAGATTGATGATCTCGTCATCCATGACGCGCGGAATGAAATTGAGTTCTACACCAAAGGGCTTGAACTCCACGGTGATGGTGTCGTTGTCCTGCGCGACGGGGATGGGATACTCGCCACCGGCAAGGAACGTCGCCTCCTGGCCCGAAAGGGCAGTGAGGTTGGGTTCCGCAAGCGTCCGGACAACGCCCTTGCGTTCGAGCGCCTGAAGCAGAATCCCGATCTGAGCGGAGCCAGCGTTGAAGCCGAAGAAGGCTGCCCCTGCCGCGGGCTCGCCTTGGACCGTGCCAGGGACAAGCAGGTTTCCTATGCCGGCGGAGGAGAGGTTCTGTGTCGCGACACCTGCGCTGCTGCTGCCGCCGATCGACAGGTTATCGACCGAAAGCGAGGCGGAAAGGCTCTTGGAGACAGAGCGTTGCATTTCTGCAAATCTGACCTTCAACATCACCTGTTGCGTTCCGGTCACAGACATCAGGTTCGACACCCGCTCAGGCGCATATCGCTCCGCAAGATCGAGCGCGCGCTGCATCGACGGGGTCGAACTGACGGTGCCCGAGAGGACGATGCCATCATTGGCTGTGCGCACCTCGACACGCTCATTGGGAAGGATCTGGCGGAGACGCTCCTTGAATTCGGAGATGTCGGGGCTGACCACCACGTTCACATTGGTGATGAGCCGTCCCGTGGCGTCAAGAAGCGTCAGGGTGGTTGTGCCCGGCGACTTGCCGAGAATGTAGATTGTGCGATCCGAAAGTGTCGAGAAATCAGCGATTTGCGGGTTCGCAATACTGAGTTCGGCAAAAGGTGTCTCGCTCTCGACCACGATGGCGCGGTTCATCGGAACGCTGAGATCGCGGGTTGTGCCGCCGCGTACGATCTGGATTGTTTCGGCCAGAGCTTCGGTTGCCAAAGGTCCGCCAGCAACGAGCAGCCCCAGAAGGGACGCCCGCAAAAAACCTGTAAACTTCATGTGACCTGCCTTTCCGATCACGCCTCACTGATGGGTCTTTTCGCCCAAGATTATTCACAGCTTGGGCGAAAAAAGAAAATTTTTCAACAAGCAAAGGGCGTTGGGGGATTTTTTCTCGCGAGGGTTGCCGAAGACTGTTGCTTAAATGCGAAAGAAGCACCGGTGAGGTGCTCCTTTGATGCGCCAATTTCATGCCCCTCAATTGGTGCAAGGGATCGGGGTTTCGACCACTTCGCCCCCGCGATTGGTGCGGATGGTGCAGATTTCGTTCTGGGGTTGCGGCGCCTCGACCACCTGATCTGCAAGCCCGAGAAGGCGGCGTTGGTCAACCTCGATGATCTCGGCGATGGTATCATCCTGCACACCCACGAGAGACAGGGTGAGCCTCCCGGTCGATTGAGCCTGCGCGAGCGAGGCCACCTGTTGTGGTGCGACGGCCACCGTGACAGTCCGCGCGACTTGCGTCGCGGTCATGTCCTGATTGGCGGATTGATCCACAGCGATCAACCGAATGCTCGTATCGATGAGCTTGGTTACCTCGCCCGTCGAATCGTTCTGCGTGCGGTTGGCGCTGCCGACAGAGCCCGTCCAGTAGATATCCACGAAATCTCCTGGGCGCAGGAAGCCCGACACACCCGATGTGACATCAACCCGTATGGCGAATGCGCGCTCGCCGGGGCGCAATTGCGAGGTAATCCCCGCCTCCTCACCCGGCTGCGTCACCTTGACGGCGAGGATCGGCTCGTGCGCCTCCATCGCGCGCAGGGCGCGGCGGGGAACATTTTCGCCCTGGGGGAACATTTCCTCGGCCGAGCTGAACGACCCCTCGGGCACGTAGCGCGCCGGGTATTTGACCAGCCGCAGATCATTCTTGTTGATGACTTCGCCGTATTTCAGGGCACGATTGGCGATGACGACGTCGGCGAGTTCGATCGCAGGAGCGCGCTGGGCGCGTTCATTGGCCAACTGTGCCTGATAACCCTCTATATAGCTTTTGGCCATGTAGACCGCAAAGCCGGCCAGGCCGAGGCCCACGACAAGGACAAGTCCGAATACCAAACGCATGGCGCTTCCTTTCAAATCACTCCGGGTCGCTGCGCGAGTAACGCAGGTTCAGAGATGTGGATGACACAGCAATATGGCAAAAGCTGGATGCGGGAATGGTCGTTTCGCGTCATCAAGCGCGGTGCCTCAATGAAAAGGGCCGCACCAGAAGGTGCGGCCAATTTCAGTTCCGAATATACCGTCTTCGGCTTATTCAGCGTCGGGGACGCCTGCGCCGACCCAGGAGTCGCTGTTCACGGCAGTGCCGATCTCGCCTGCGAGGCCAGTGATGCCGCCTTGCACGCTGGCGATGCCGGCAACGCCCAGGCCCACGATGGCTGCGGTCAGCACGACCCAGTCCACTGTGACTGCGCCGTCTTCGTCGTTCAGGAATGCGTTGATGAATTTGGTCATGGTTTTGTCCCTCCAAAGGATCAGGTTCACTCAGGTTGCCAACCGGGTCCGACACGTTGCGGGCTGTTTCCTTGGCCCTGTGCCGTTGCGGTATGAGCAGATATAGCCAGTGAAATCAGGCAGGAATTTGGCTGGTTTCGCGCCATTTTCAGTGCTGGGTTAATTTCCTGGAAAGAAAACGTTAAAGGTTTGAAAACAAAGAAAAAGAAAGTCCTCAAAAAAGGAGTTTCATGGATTTGGGCGTGGATTTGAAGCAAATTCAGGCGAAAATCTGTCGCCAAAACCGCAACAATCCTGTCCAGACCGCCTGTTTTTTGCGACAATCTCGAAAAAATCAGAGGCAGAGCAGAAACATGCGTTTTCATCCCACTTGCCCCGGCCGGGTTCTCGCGCTTGTGGTACTTCTGGCATTTCCCGCATCGGGAAGTGCCGGTGACCCGGCGCCTTTTCCTGATTTCACCTTCAAGAGGGAGAAGGCCCCCGAACCTGGAGCCAAACCGAGGATCACCGTGCGGATCGAGCCTGAGCCGGAAAGGCCTGCCGCCAAACCAACGGCCACGCCATCCGCCAGCAGCCCGGATACGGCCCCGTCCACAGGCTCAACCTATGCGTGGTACTGGAATCACGTGCCCCCGGAGATCGCGGTGAACGCCGCCGAGCGGACAGGCAAGGCGCTGCTCGGCCTGCAAAAGGGCACAGTTCCGGGCCCGCGCCTGCAGGATCTTCAGAGCATTGCGCAGGCGCAGGGGGCGACGATTCTCAGAGAGACCATCGGAACGCAGATCTCGCCTGCATTGGTTCTGGCGGTGATCGCGGTCGAATCCTCGGGCCGAAGAACGGCGGAAAGCCACAAGGGCGCGCAGGGTCTCATGCAGCTCATGCCGGACACGGCGGCGCGGTTCGGCGTGACCGACAGCCTGGACCCGGCGCAGAACATTCGCGGAGGGGTGGCCTATCTTGACTGGCTGATGCGCGAGTTCGGTGGCGATCCGGTGCTGGCACTTGCGGGCTATAACGCAGGCGAGGGGGCGGTCCGCAGGCACCAGGGCGTGCCTCCCTTCGCCGAGACGCGCGACTACGTGCCCAAGGTGCTGGCGGCCTTCGAGGTGGCGCGCGGCCTCTGTCAGACCCGCCCCGAACTCATCACCGATGCCTGTGCTCTGCGGATTGCCATGAACTGAGCACTTCGAGAATCTACCGATCTGGTCGGATCGAACGGAGAACCTATCGGCCCGAAGGTTCTGCAAACGGTGCGCCTGACCCCGGCCGAATCGACGAGCCTTCACGCCGCGCGCAGGGTTTTCGTGCAGGTTTACATGATCGACGGATGTTCGAGAGCGGGACAGAGCCGTTTAGCGGCGGGCTCGTCATCCGATCTCGAAACCGCGGGCATCCAGTTGGGGGCGGTATTTGCGGCTTACCGGCACCCGGTCGCCGTTGCGCATGCGCAACAGGATTTTGCCCGGTCGGTCCTGTTCGACTGCCATTATGGCATTCTCCACCACCCAATGCGACCGGTGAGTGCAAAAACCTTCCAGGGGTTCCATTTCCTCTATGGCGTCGCCAAAGCGCATCCGCACGGTTTCGCGACCCGACATGGTGATCACCGCGATCTGGTGATTCTGCGCCTCGAGCCGCACCACATCCTTGCAGATCCCCTCAGGCAGGCGGCGCGACAATCTGGGATGCGCAGCCGGCTCAGCGGCTTCCTTCATCGCTTCGGCATCATCGACCAGCTGCGCACGCAGCACGAGGACGATGATCGAAATCAGAAGGATGTTAAGCGCAATGGCAGAGGGTGCTGCCGGAAGCACCTCTGTGATCGTGCTGAAATAGTGACGTAGAAAATAGGTATAGGGCGTGAAGAGGATTGTCATGAACAGAGCTGCGGTCAGCGCCGTGGCGAGCTGACGCTGTGGCCCGTAGAAGCCCAGCGCAAGGGCGAAACATGTGTGACCCAGCAGAAACGCACCAATCGTGATGATCAGCCAGTAAATTGCCCGCCACTCGAACGCCATGCCCTCGAAGGTGCCGAAGGGGCCGGTGACGATGGCCAGAAGCCAGGCTCCCAAAAAGATCAGACCGGCAACAGGGCTGAAAAAACGCGAAAAGGTGTATCGAAAGCTCTTTCTCAAGCTGCAGCCATCCAAAAACATAAAAACCTGGCACGCGTTTGCTACAATTTGAACACTTGGCGTATCACACACGTCAAAGCAGACGGTAATCCTTTTAATCGCAACCCCACGTCGCAAGAGCAAGGCCGAAAGGATAAAATTTTTACTTTTTTCGAAGAAATGCGAAAATTTCTCGCGATACTCCCACTACACGCTCGACCGCTGGAAGGAGACAGAAGCTCTACCGGCGCATCGGCGAAGACAGCCGCTTAACCCTGGGGTGTCTTGACCGCGCGGGCCTGGCCGCGCCTGAGGCCGAGGTAATGCTCGCGCAGAATGATGATGAGCCCGGCCAGGATGATCAGAGCAGCCCCGCCCAGCATGGACAATGTCGGCACTTCGTTGAACACCATGTAGCCGATGATCAGAGCGAAGATCATCGACGCGTAATCGAAAGGTGCAACAACGCTCGCATCGGCAAACCGGTAAGCCGAGGTCAGGAAAATCTGCGCCGTCCCACCGATCAGGCCTGCCAGCACAAGGCAGGCCAACGCCCATGGCGCGGGCCAGACCCAACCGAAAGGTATGGTCAATAGCGACAGCAGCGTCGAGGTGAGCGAGAAATAGAAAACGATGGCGCTGGTCTGCTCGGTGGCGACCATCTTGCGAATGTAGATCTGCGCGAGAGCGGCGCAGACCGCACTCATCAACACGAGAACCGCACCCAGTGCCTGTGCCGCCTGCAGGGCCTCATCACCCAGCGCGGTCAGCCGGGGTGACAGCACGATCAGCACACCCGAAAACCCCAGCCCCACCGCGGAAATCCGGAAGATGCCCACCTTTTCGTTGAGAAACATCGCGGCAAAGACCACTGTGAGCAGCGGCGCGGCATAACCCAGCGCGGTGACTTCCGGCAGGGGCAACAGGCCCAGTCCGGCAAAGCCCAGCCCCATCGCCACGGTGCCCACGAGCCCGCGCCAGAAATGGCTGGCTTTCGATGAAGCCTTCAGACCGGTGCGCAGATCACCGCGCCACCAGAGCCATGTCAGGATCACCGGGATTGCAAGGAGTGACCTGAAGAAAACCGCCTCGCCGGGCGGCACCACATCGGACACCGCCTTGATAAGTGACGCCATGATGATGAAGAGCACCACGGCGCAGAGCTTGAGCAGAATTCCCTTGATCGGCTGCATTGCCTCCCCCGTCTGCGACGCTTAGGCAATCGGGAAGACAGAGGCAACCACACACGGCGCGTGGCCGACGGTCAGCCGGGCCTATTCGGCAGCGGTGCGGCGCGGCAGCACCCAGTCCTTGCGCGGAAAATGGCAGGTATAGCCGCCGGGGAAGCGTTGCAGGTAATCCTGATGTTCCGGCTCCGCCTCCCAGAATTCGCCCACGGGCTCCACCTCGGTCACCACCTTACCGGGCCACAGACCCGAGGCGTTCACATCCGCGATCGTCTCTTCCGCGCACAGCTTCTGCGCTTCATCCGCATAGTAGATGGCCGAGCGGTAGCTGATCCCCACATCATTGCCCTGCCGGTTCAGGGTGGTGGGATCATGGATCTGGAAAAACACCTCGAGCAATTCACGGTAGCTGATCCGGTTCGGGTCAAACATCACCTCAAGGCCTTCGGCATGGGTGCCGTGGTTGCGGTAGGTCGCGTTGGGCACATCCCCACCGGTATATCCAACCCGGGTGGAGATCACCCCGGGCAGCTTGCGGATCAGATCCTGCATGCCCCAGAAACAGCCTCCCGCCAATACAGCACGTTCGCTCATGTCACATCCTCCACTTGGGTCAGGTAATCGCCATAGCCTTCGGCCTCCATATCATCGCGATGGATGAAACGCAGGCTGGCGGAATTGATGCAGTAGCGCAGACCACCCCTGTCTTGCGGGCCATCGGGAAACACATGGCCCAGATGGCTGTCGCCATGCGCGGAGCGGACCTCGGTGCGCACCATGCCGTGGCTCAAATCGCGCTGCTCGGCGACATGGGCAGGTTCGATGGGCTTGGTGAAGCTGGGCCAGCCGCAACCGCTTTCATATTTGTCGGCGCTGGCGAAAAGCGGCTCGCCGGAGACGATATCGACATAAATGCCCGGCTCCTTGTTGTTGAGATATTTGCCCGAGCCCGGGCGTTCCGTTCCGCTTTCCTGTGTAACATGGTATTCTTGCGGGCT
>SLDH01000148.1 GCA_007125415.1 Roseovarius sp. | reverse complement strand
GTCCCCGTCCTTCACCGGGGCCGAGACGACCACACACTTGCCCTGATCGAGATAGGGCGCGAGCTTGGCTTCGGTCTTGAAGGCGCCGGTGCAATCGATCACCACATCGACACCATCGAGCGGCAAATCCGCAAGATCGCGCGTGCCGATGAAGGGCAGCCGCGTGCCGTCGATGGTCACGCTCCCGGCATCATGGCTGAAGGCGGCATCCCACCGGCCGTGAACGGTGTCGAATTCCAGCAGGTGTGCGTGCATGGCCGGATCGCCCACACCGTCATTGATCCAGGCAATCTCGGCGCCCCGCTCAAGCAGCGGCCGCAGCGCCAGCTTGCCGACCCGCCCCAGACCGTTGAGCGCATAGACGGTCATGCCGCCACCTGATCGCGGCCGATTGCGTCCACCGCCCGTTGCAGCGACAGCCTGTCCAGCGCCGCAAGGGGCAAGGCGGCAAAGGCGCGGATGCGCTCTTGCAGCGCGCCGTAGGCTTCGCGGAAGACAAGGCCGCGCTCGGCTTCGCTGCCCGTGGCCTTCACCGGGTCGGGCAGGCCCCAATGCGCGCTCACCGGCTGCCCGGGCCAGGCCGGGCAATCCTCATTCGCCGCCTCGTCGCAAACCGTGAAAACGAAGTCGAAGGCCGGGGCCCCGGCGCCCTGAAACTCCGACAGGTGCTTGGCGCGCAGAGGGGCAGGGTCATCTCCTGTCTGGCGCAGGATCTCCATAGCAACGGGGTGGACCGCCGAGCGCGGAGAGGTGCCAGCCGAGAATGCCTCGAAGCGGTCACCGGCCTCGCGGCGCAACAGAGCCTCGGCAAAGATGGAGCGGGCGGAGTTTCCTGTGCAGATGAACAGCACATTGTAACTCGAAGAGGTCATGGGCAAGGGTCCTCGATGGGGGATAAGGGCGTTGCAGATCTCCGGGCGGCCCCGGCAACAGTCGTGCAGCAGATAGTCGAAGGTCTCGCGTAGCGCCTCCATGGCGATGGCATAGCGCAGCGAGGTGCCGACGCGCGTCTGCGTCACCAGCCCCGCATTCATCAATGCTGCCAGATAGGCCGAGAGTGTCGAGGGCTTCAGCCCCAGCGCCTCGGTCAGTTCGCCCGGTGTCACCTGATCGGGATAGCGCCGCATCAACAGCCGAAAAACGGCCAGTCTTTGCGGGTGGCCCAGAATGCCGAGACGGAGGGTGATCAATGATTCCATAATTCGAGAATAATGGAATTAGCGTGAATGGCAAGTCCTGTCGCAAAGTTGGTCTGCTTTCGGGCGCAGAGCGTCATCGCGGCTCAACGCTTGCGTGTTGCTGGAAAACCTTTCCTGAATCTCAGCCAGAGAAACGTTTCTCTACAGCATGTTGCGCCAAATGGGTTTCACCCCCGCCCCGGGGTGCTCAGCTTTCGGGCGCGGGGATTGTCGCCGTGGAGCGGCCCTTGTCGCGTGGCTGGGCCGGGGTGCCTTCGGCGACGAAGATCACCTGCTCGGCACCATGCGTGACCAGATCGCCCATCCGTTCGATGTTCTTGGCGATGAACACGTAATGCAGGCAGGCCGTGATATTGCGCGGGTCTTCCATCATGTGGGTGATGAACTCGCGAAAGAGCGCATTTGTCATGTCGTCCACTTCCACGTCGCGTGTGATGACATCACGCGCCAGAGTGGGATCCAGCGTGGCAAGCGAATCGAGCATGTCCTTCAGCATTTGCCCGACCAGCCGCGCCTGACGGCGCAGGGCACCCGCAGCGCCGTCGATCACGGCCCCCGAACTCAACACGGGAACACGTTTGGCCATGTTCTTGGCATAATCGCCGATGCGCTCCAATTCGCCCGCCATCTTCATCACTGCGACAACAACGCGCAGATCTTCGGCCTGCGGCTGGCGCAGCGCCAGCAGCCTCACCACCTTGGTATTGATGTCATGCTCGGCATCGTCGATGGCGCGATCATTGCGCACGACCTCACCGGCCAGATCTTCATCCCGATGCTCGAGCGCCCGCGCGGCCAGCAGGATCGCCTGCTCGACCAGACCACCCATGGACTGAACGCCGAGCCTGATCTGCTCCAGCTCCTCGTCGAAAGCCTCAATCGTATGGGGTTTGCTCATTTTCGAGACGATCCTTCTGCTGAATTGGCGGCACTATCGTCGCGGCTTGTAACACCTTCATGACAGGGCTTCCGAAGGCCGTTTCCAAGGTTTCTCGCAGAGCGGCGTCAACACCGCTGCCCGTTCCAGGCGTGTTTCCGGAAAGCTTGTCATGCGCCCGACCGCTGGTGATGTGCCGAGCACTATCCCAGGAGGCGGGCCACCATTCCGTCGAGCCAGATGCGCGCCGCATCGATCAGCCCCACATAACCCGACATCACCCCTTCGAGTGCCGGAACGGCCTGTGCCAGCTGCGGCGCGAAGATGTACAGCAAGAGCCCGATCACGGCGAGCAGCACAACGCTCAGAAAGCCGCGCCGGAAGCCGCCGGACCCTGCCGTGGCGGCGTTGTCCATGGGCTCGGCATCATCGGTTCCGGGCGTTCTGCTGTCGGAGTCGAGCGATGAGTTGATCTCGTCGATATTCGGCAGAAGGTTCCGCCGCGTGCCCGGATCGGGCTGCTCGGCCACGGCGTCATCTACATCGGATGTGCCGCGGAGCCGTTCCATGCGCGCCCGCGCCTCGGCCCGGCGCCTGCTGGTCTCGCTCGACGGCTCTTGCGCGGCTCGGGCGCTGCCTTCGTTCAGGCCCAGCTCGGTCTGGGTCTCCAGCGTGCTGGCCCGCTCGGCGGCGCGGGCGATACGTTCGCGCTCGGCCTCCTCGCGCAGCACATCCGTCACCGAACTGTCGAGCGCGCGCCTTTCGGGTGCCGGGGCTTCTCCGGTCTCGGGCACCGGTCCGGTATCTTCCGCGCTCTCTTCCGGCATCGGATCCTCGACGATCTGCGCGTCCTCGATACCGCCCCTGCCATTGGCCGTGCCACCGGCCTCGGCCCCTGCGTCCCAATCGGGCTCGCTGTCGTCTTCCTCGGGGAGCGGGTGGTCCGGGTGATGCTGAAACCAGGTGACTCCGCAATTTGAGCACTGCACATCGCGACCGCTTTGCGGGATCACCTCATAAGGCACTTCATATTGCGCGCCGCAATTGGGACATGTCAGTCGCATCGGATCACCCATTACCTGCCCGTCAGCTGTCGATGCCACTACCCGCACCGCTTGTGACACGTCAGCATAAGCCGTATCAGTCTTGCGTAAAAGTCCAAAGCAATCCACAGCAAAGATGAGTGTGTCGATGTGTCTCCGGGGGCATCAGGTCAGACAGCGGAAATCTTGGGGGCGCGTGTGATCGAACTTGAGAATGTAGCCTATTCCTACGGGGGCGGAGAGCTTCTGAGTGACATATCGCTCAAGCTCGAACCCGGATCGTTCCATTTCCTCACCGGGCCATCCGGGGCCGGCAAGACCACCCTGATGAAGTTGTGCTATGGCGCGCTCTTGCCCACGGCCGGGCAGGTCCGGCTATTCGACGCGGAGGTGCGCGCACTGGACCGGGATGATGTCGCACTCATCCGTCGGCGCATCGGGGTGGTGCATCAGGATTGCCAGTTTCTGGATCATCTGCCCGTGGCCGAGAATGTGTCACTTCCGCTGATGGTGTCGGGGCGCGATCTTCTGGCCGAGGGGCCCAATCTCAAGGAGTTGATGAACTGGGTCGGCCTGACGGCGCGCGCGAACGCGTTGCCGCCAGAGCTTTCGGGCGGCGAGCGGCAACGCGCCGCGCTGGCACGGGCGGTGATCCTGTCGCCCGAGGTGGTGCTGGCGGATGAGCCTACGGGAAACATCGACTGGGAGATGTCACAGCGCCTTCTGCGCCTGCTCGTGGAATTGAACCGCATGGGCAAGACGATCATGATCGCCACCCATGATCTTGCACTCATTCGCGCGGCCAAGGCCCATGTGCAGGCCAGGGTGTTGCGCATCTCCAACCGACGGCTGCAACTGGCGGGGGCGGATCTATGACGCCGCAGACGACGCGCGCAAGGCTGACGGATTTCCTGATGGGCGACAGGCAGGCCGATCGTGTCGTGCCGCCCACAGGGTTCACCGCGCAACTGACCCTCTTTGCCGCCGGCGCGATGGCGTTTCTGGCGATCTTCGCCCTCGCCCTGTCGCTGGCCACAGGCCGCCTCGCCGACCGCTGGGGCGACGAGCTTGCCCGCGCCTCCACGGTGCGCATCACCGCCCCGGCCGAGCAGATGGCGGCACAGACCGAAGCGGCGCTGCGGGTGCTGGAGACAAGCAGCGGCGTGGCCTCGGCGCGCGCCCTCAGCCAGGCCGAACAGCAGGCCTTGCTGGAGCCATGGTTCGGCCCCGATCTGCCGCTCGATACCCTGCCCGTGCCGCAACTCATCGAGGTGATCGAAACCGCCGAAGGGTTTGATCCGGAGGGGCTGCGCCTGCGGCTTGCCGCCGAGGTGCCGGGTGCGGTGCTCGACGATCATACCCGCTGGCGCGAACCGCTGGCGCGCGCCGCCGCGCGGCTGCGCCTGCTGGGCTGGGTATCGCTCGGGCTGATCGGCGCGGCGATGGCGGCGATGATCACCCTTGCGGCCAATGCCGCCCTCTCGGCCAATGCACAGGTGATCCGGGTGCTGCGCCTCGTGGGGGCGCGCGACAGCTATATCGCCCGCGCCTTCGTGCGGCGCTTCACCCTGCGGGCGCTTGGTGGGGCGACAGTGGGCACGGTGCTGGCCTGCGCGGGCATCCTGATGCTGCCCCCCGCGCAGGCCGAAGGCGGATTTCTCACCGGTCTCGGGTTTCGCGGCTGGCAGTGGCTCTGGCCTCTGGCCGTCCCGCCGCTCGCCGCCATTGTCGCTTTCGTGGCGACAAGAACCGCCGCGCGCAAGACCTTGGGCGAGATGTCATGAGATACGCCATTCACTGGTTCTGGTCGCTATTGTTCGTGGTGCAGATGTATCTGGCGATGGCGGTGCTGGCGGTCGTCTTCTTTCCCTGGGCGCTCGTCAGCCGCAGGGGCGCGCTGGTGGCGTGCAAGACCTATTGCCGCTGGGTGCGCTGGACAGCCGGATGGATGGTGGGGTTGCGCACGCAGGTGCGCGGCACGCCGCCCACCGATGAGGTGGTGATCGCGGCCAAGCATCAGTCCTTTCTCGATATCATCCTCATTTTCGGCGCGGTGCCTGCGGGCAAGTTCATCATGAAGCGCGAACTGATGTGGGCGCCCTTTCTGGGGCAATATGCGCTCAGGATCGGCTGTGTGCCGGTGGACCGGGGCAAGCGCGCCCAGGCGATCCGGCAGATGGTTGCGGATGTGGCGCGCGGCGCGGCCGAGCCCGGACAGTTGATCATCTATCCGCAGGGCACGCGCATTGCGCCCGGGGTGAAGGCGCCCTACAAGGTCGGCTCGGCGGTGCTCTATACCGAGCTGGGGCAGGATTGCGTGCCCGTGGCCACCAATGTGGGCGTGTTCTGGCCCAAGCGCGGGATCTACCGCAAACCCGGCGTCGCGGTGGTGGAGTTCCTGCCGCGGATCGAGGCGGGGCTGCGCAAGGATGCGTTTCTCAAGCGGCTGGAGCAGGATGTGGAAGAAGGCTCGGACAGGCTGATGGCGGAGGCGGGATTCGATGCGCGTCATTGAAACGAACGAGGCGCTGGAGGCGCTTTATCCATCGCCGTCGGGGGCCTCGCTGGCCAAGGTCTCATCGCGGCTCACACCGCTTTACCGCGCCTGGATCGAAGCCTCGCGCTTTTGCATCCTCAGCACGGTGGGGCCGGGCGGCGTGCATGGCAGCCCGCGCGGCGATGACGGGCCGGTGGTTCATCTGGCTGATGACCGGACCCTGCTGATGCCCGACTGGCGGGGGAACAACCGGCTCGATTGTCTGCGCGATATTGTCGAGGACGGGCGCGTGGCGCTGCTCTTTCTGGTGCCGGGATCGGGAACGACCGTGCGGGTCAACGGGCGGGCGGTGCTGAGCGACGAAAGCGGGCTGCGCGAGACGTTCGCACATGGCGGGAGGGTGCCCACCACGGTCATCGTGATCGAGCTGCGCGAGGTCTATACCCAATGCGCCAAGGCGCTCCTGCGTTCAGGGCTGTGGCAGCGCGATGACAGCGGGACGGTGCCCACGGTGGGGCAGATCCTCGTCGAGGTGACGCAAGGCGCCCATGGCGGGCCCGTGTATGACGCCTGCTATGACGCCCGCGCGAAAACGCAACTCTGG
>SLDH01000228.1 GCA_007125415.1 Roseovarius sp. | reverse complement strand
TTCGCCAGCAAGAGCCGCGCCTTTTCCCCGCCTGAAAGCGAGCGGACGGGCGCGCGTGCCTGACGTTCATCAAAGAGGAAATCCTTGAGATAGCCCACCACATGGCGCGGCTGACCGCGCACCATCACCTGATCGGCCTGCCCCGATACGCGCATCTCACTGTCGCCCGTCAGGCTGTCCCAGAGGGTCATGTCGGGATCGAGCTGCGCGCGTGCCTGATCGAAAATCGCGGGGATGAGCGTCGTGCCATGGCTGACACAGCCCGCATCGGGCGACTCTTCGCCCATCAGCATCTTGAGCAGCGTGGTCTTGCCCACCCCGTTGGGCCCCACAAAGCCCACCCTGTCGCCACGCATGATCCGGATGGAGAAATCGCGCACGATCACCAGATCGCCATAGGATTTCGCAAGCCCCGTCGCCTCGATCACCTTTCGGCCGGATTTGGGGCCTGATTCCAGCGCGAGGGCTGCGGCACCCTGCCGCCTGACCTGATCGGCGCGCTCGGCCCGCAGGGCCTGCAATGCCCGCACGCGGCCCTGGTTGCGCTTGCGCCGGGCGCTGATGCCTTCCACGGCCCAACGGGCCTCGGCCTTGATCTTCCGGTTGAGCTTGTGGCGCTGGGTGTCCTCTTCCTCCCAGACCTTGTCGCGCCAGGCCTCGAAATCGGCAAAGCCCCTTTCCTGCCGTCTCACCATGCCTCTGTCGATCCAGAGGGTCGCACGCGAGAGCCCGCGCAGGAAAGCGCGGTCATGGCTGATCAGAACAAAGGCGGCACGGGTGGACTTCAGTTCCGCCTCCAACCAGCCGATGGCCTCGATATCGAGATGGTTGGTCGGCTCGTCGAGCAGCATCAGGTCCGGCGCCTCGGCCATCAGCTTGGCCAGCGCCGCGCGCCGCCGTTCCCCGCCCGAGGCCGTTTCCACCGGGCGTGCGGGGTCGAATTTCAGCCCCTCGCCCGCACGTTCGACCTTGTACATCTCGCCTGCATCAAGCGCGCTCATGGCAAAATCCCCCAAGGTGGCGAACCCCGCCATCTCGGGCTCCTGCTCCATATAGCCCACGGACTGACCGGGGCTGATCGTGACCGCACCGCGATCCGGCTCCACCAGACCCGCCATGACCTTCATCAGCGTGGATTTTCCCGAGCCATTGCGCCCCACAAGCGCCACCCTGTCGCCTGGATGCACGACGAGGGACAGATCATAGAACAGCGGACCGCCGCCGAAGGTGAGCGAAATGTCGGAAAGTTGCAAAAGAGGAGCGCGCGCCATGGCGCGTCGCTACCTTGCGGGGGATGCGCCGTCAAGCATCTGCGCGGCCGCCCGCAAAAGGCGCTTGCGCGCCGGTGGAATGGCCCCGATCTCGAGCCCCGTGAAGACGTGCAGCGTGTCCAGATGCGGATCGATCACCGCATGATCGCTGACCCATCCGCCCATGGCCAGATAGCTGCGCAGAAGCGGCGGCATCTGTTGCAGGCCGCGCCGCCGGTCAGCCTGCCTGCCCGGTGCCGCCGGGCGCGTGGCGTAGCGGATGACCTGCGGGGCCTTGACGCGCGGGCGCAGCGCCGGCGGGGCCAGATGACGGGCTCTCAGAAGATCGAACGCATCGCGATAGCGCTCCGCCTGCGTGCCCCGGAAAGAGGAGCATCCAAAGAGCATTCTCACGCCAAGCCTGTCCACATGCCGGGTCAACTCCCCCCAGGCGAGGCGGAGTATATCGGGGTCATTGGCCTGCGGGTGTATGCAGAAACGCCCAAGCTCCAGCATCGGGCCGGAAAATCCCCTGAGCGCCTCGAGCCCGTAGAACTGACCCGAGTAGCTGCGGTCAAGCCCGGCGCCATTGATGAAAGGAAGCACACGAAAACAGCAGACCACCCGTCCCTGCGCCTGATCCTCTATGAGAAAATGCGTGCAGGACGCATCGAACCTGTCGCGGTCATCGCCGCGCCCACCCCCGAAGGCCAGGCCACGCAACGCCTGTGCTGCGCGCAGATCCGATGCGTTGCGAACGATACGTGCCGCATAGCGGGGTCTTGTTGATGTCAGCGTCATGGCATGCACACGCGGCGAGAAGCCCTCTCATCCCCTGGCTCTTGCCTAGCATGACCATCACGACAGGGACGTGACAAGAGCAAAGCGGCCATCTCCCCGGTCATGAGGTGCGAATACGAAAATAAGGCGCCTCGCAAGCCCTGCCGAACCGTCGATCCTTACGATCTGCGGGGCGTCCGTCAGAAAAGGTCTTCCGGAGAGATATTCCCGATATTGCCGATCACCTGACGCCAGAACGTGTTGTCCTCCACAGAGGAGTCCGTGACGCGCCGCGACAGGGCAACCGTCTTGCCATCTTCGAGGCCGAAGCGCTCTATATTGCGGATCGTGTCGGTTTCATCGAAGCTGATCGCGAGAATCTGGCGCTCCACCACTTCGGGGCGGAACATGCCGAAGGTGCGCACCCGGCTGCGCACATAGTAGTAATCTCCCCCGGCCATGATCCCGGCTGAGGTGGGCGGGCCGATCACGTCATCCACGGTGGCCTTGATGTCCACACCTTCCACCAGCTCGGCCAGATCCGAATCTGACGGCACATATCCGTGGTTCTTGTAGGTGGCCGAACAGCCCGCGAACAAAGTGAGTATAGAGACGAGCCCCAGGGCCTTCGCAGTGTTGATGAGTTTGAACATCCGCAGCCTCATGATAGGGACAGGCATCGCCTTCGATCCGGCTTATATCAAGGTGGCCTGAAGGTTCAAGAAAGGAAGTCTGCCTCGATGGATGATCACCCCGCTCCGCAAATGCTCTTGCGTGTCGCGCATCTGCCGCAGCGCAAGCCTCATGACTTCGATCTCATACCCGACAAGGAAATGTGTCGCGACATCGCCCGCATGCTCGACCTCACCGATTTGCGCAAACTGCGCTTCACCGGCCGGATCGAAGCTGAGGGCACCTCCGACTGGGGCCTCGAGGCGCGGCTTGGGGCAACGGTGGTGCAGCCCTGCGTGGTTACGCTGGCCCCGGTAAGCACGCGCATCGATACCACCGTCACCCGGCATTTCGTGACAGATTGGAGCGAGCCGGCGGAAGCGGAGGAAGTCGAGATGCCGGAAGATGTGAGCACCGAAAGACTGGAAGACACGATCGACCTTTTCCAGGTCATGACCGAAGCGCTGGCGCTCGCGTTGCCGGATTATCCGCGCGGCCCCGGCGCCACGCTCGAGCAGAGCACCTATGCCGCCGAGGGCGTGACCCCGTTGCGCGATGAAGATACAAAGCCCTTCGCCGGACTCGCGGCGTTGAAGAAGAAGCTGCAGGATCCGGACGGGTAGCCTGAGGCCATGCTCCGCAGGACCGGCGAACAGCTAAAGTCCGGCAGCACGCCGCACAGACTGCACGGTTGAAGGGGGCCTCTGTGCGGTTGCAAGCCCAGCACTGCGGCGTTCTCAGGAGGTTAGAAGCGCCGACTGACAGTTTTCTGAAGGCTCCCGTCCAGGCTGAGACAGTTGACGATTTCGTGCTGGCCACTGTGCCAGATTTCACTTGCCAAGGCGCAATATCGCTGTATTTTCGCGAATTCACCGGATTCCGGGTTGAAGAGCGGCCATCCTTGCGATTATGAGCCGGGTCAAACCCCCCGAAACAGGGCCGAACAGCCCACTGCAATACAAGAGAGCGCGCCATGGCCGTCCAGCAAAACAAAGTTTCCAAATCGCGGCGCAACAATCGCCGCGCGCATGATTCCCTCGTTGCCGCGAACCCCAACGAATGCCCCAATTGTGGCGAGCTCAAGCGCCCGCACCATATCTGTGCGGCCTGCGGGCATTACGGTGACCGTGAAATCGTCATTCTCGCCGATGAACTCGATCTGGATGAAGACGCGGCCTGAGCCGACTTGGGACTATAGCCCGCATGACCGCGATCAAGGTTTCCTCCAAAGCGGATGCAGGGCGCACAATAATTTCGGTTGACGCCATGGGCGGAGATCAGGGACCGGCGGCCGTTGTCGCCGGCCTTTCTCATTCCGCTCACAAGAATCCCGAGATCGGCTTTATCCTGCATGGCCCGAAGGACCAACTGGAAGCGCTGGTCGCCAAGCGCCGGAATCTGGCTGACTGCTGCGAAATCCGCCATGCCGCTGAAGTGGTTTCCATGGAGGACAAGCCCGGCCATGTCATGCGCAACGGCAAGAAGACGTCGATGTGGTCCGCCCTCGATTCGGTGCGCAATGGCGAGGCGACGGTTTGTGTCTCCTGCGGCAATACCGGCGCTTTGATGCTTCTATCGGTGGTCCGGCTACGCAAGCTGCAGGGGATTTACCGCCCCGCCATCGCCGTGCTCTGGCCCTCGCCCAATCCGCAGGGCTTCAACGTGATGCTGGATGGCGGCGCGGATATCCGCGCGGATGCAAAGGATCTCATGCAATACGCGCTGATGGGGGTCTCCTATGCGCGCAATGGTTTCGGCCTCGCACGCCCGCGCGTGGGGCTGCTCAATGTCGGCACCGAAGAGCACAAGGGCCGCGCGGAACTCAAGGAAGCCTCTGACCTGATTGCCGCCAATGCCCGACACGCGGAATTCGATTTCGTGGGGTTTGTCGAGGGGCGTGATCTGCCCGGCGATGTCTGCGACGTGATCGTCACCGATGGGTTCACCGGCAATGTCGCGCTGAAAACCGGCGAAGGCACTGCCAGCCTGATCGGAGATGCGCTGCGCGATGCGTTCAAGCACACGATCTGGTCGCGTATGGCTTCGGTTCTGGCCTATACGTCGATGCAGCGCCTCAAACGCAAGATCGATCCGCGCCGCATGAATGGCGGGGTCTTCCTGGGGTTGAACGGGATCGTGGTCAAATCCCACGGATCGGCGGATGCGACAGGCGTGTCGGCGGCAGTCAAGCTGGCCTTTCAACTTGCACAGTCGGGTTTTTCGGCAAAGTTGGCGGCAAGGGTCGCTGCGGCGACCATGCCCAATGAAGAAACCGAAAGCGGGGTAAAATGACATTACGGGCGGTTGTGGAAAGCGTCGGGCATTACCTGCCGGAACGAATCGTGCCGAATTCGCATTTCGAGGCCACGCTCGACACCAGCGATGAATGGATTCGCACCCGGTCAGGCATAGAGCGCCGGCGTTTCGCCGCCGAGGGTGAGACGACATCCGATCTGGCCATTGCCGCCGCGAAAGCCGCGCTTGACCATGCAGGTCTGACGCCGGGGGAGATTGACGGGATCATCGTGGCCACCTCGACACCCGACCTCACCTTCCCTTCCGTGGCCACCATGGTGCAGAATGGTCTGGGCATGCAGCATGGCTTTGCCTTCGATGTGCAGGCGGTCTGCGCAGGGTTCATCTACGCGCTGGCCACCGCCAACGCGATGCTGATCTCGGGGCAGTCCCGGCGGATGATCGTGATCGGCGCCGAAACCTTCAGCCGCATCATGGACTGGGAGGATCGCAGTACCTGCGTGCTTTTCGGCGATGGGGCGGGCGCGGTCATCCTTGCCGCGCAGGAAGGGACAGGGCAGAACAGCGATCGCGGGATACTCGCCGCCGATCTGAACTCCGACGGGCGCTATCGCGAGATGCTCTATGTAGATGGGGGCGTGTCCACGGATGGGCGCGCAGGCAAGCTGCGCATGCAGGGCAATCCGCTGTTCCGTCAGGCGGTGGACAAGCTGGCCAGCACGGCCATCACCGTCCTGCAGAAAGCCGGGCTGGCCAATGACGAGGTGGATTGGATCGTGCCTCATCAGGCCAATATCCGCATCATCGCAGGCACGGCCCGGAAGATGAACATCTCCATGGATCGTGTCATCGTGACGGTGCAGGACCATGGCAACACCTCTGCCGCCTCCATCCCGCTGGCGCTGTCGGTGGGTGTGGAAACCGGCCGGATCAAGCGTGGTGATCTGATCCTGTCGGAGGCGATTGGCGGCGGATTGGCCTGGGGATCGGTGATTTTCCGCTGGTAGCAGGCTATTCGGCGGCGATATCATCCGCTTGAGCCGCGTTTTTCACGTTACCTGCGTTGACTTTGCACAAACCTCATCTCAAACTCGGAAAGAAACGGGGGTGGACGGATGAGTGACAAGACATTGACGCGCATGGACCTGAGCGAAGCCGTTTTCCGCGAAGTCGGGTTGTCGCGAAACGATTCAGCGCAATTGGTCGAAAGCGTGCTTGGCTACATGTCGGATGCGCTGGTTGAGGGGGAGCAGGTAAAGATTTCGTCCTTCGGCACATTTTCGGTCCGTAACAAATCCGCCCGCGTCGGACGCAATCCGAAAACCGGCGAAGAGGTTCCGATCAACCCGCGCCGCGTGCTCACCTTTCGCCCTTCGCATCTGATGAAAGAGCGCGTCGCGGCAGGCAACAAACGCTGAAGACCGCCGATAGCATGTCCAAATCCGCCGACGCCTTCCGAACAATCAGTGAAGTGGCCGAATGGCTGGAAACACCGGCCCATGTTCTGAGGTTCTGGGAAAGCAAGTTCAGCCAGGTCAAGCCCGTGAAGCGCGCGGGCGGGCGGCGCTACTACCGGCCCACGGATATGCAGCTTCTGGGTGGCATCAAGAAACTGCTGCACGAAGACGGGATGACCATCAAGGGCGTGCAGAAGATGTTGCGCGAACAGGGCATCAAGCAGGTCGCCGCGCTGTCGCAACCGCTCGATGAAGTCACCAATGTCTTCGCCGAGGAGATGGCCGAGGACATCTCTCCGGATGACAGCGCCACCAATGTCCTGTCGTTTCAGCGCGACGAGGCGGAAGCAGACAGAGGAACACGGCAAGACACGGCCGAGCCGATCTCCGAGCCGGAGAGCGCGACCGGCCAAGCGGTGGCAAACGAAGAAGACGAGACGGCCGAACCGCTCTTTTTCCGGCACAGCTCGTCGGACGAGAAACCCGCCGAGACGGAAAGCGCCGCCGCCGACAGCACAGGGGCAGATGCTGAAGAAACAGCACCAACTTCGGCAGAAACCGACAGGGTATCGCCATCCGATGCCGCGTCGCTGCCAAGTTTTCTCAGCCGGCCCGATCCTGAACCCGCCGATCCGCCCGCAGATGAACAGGAGCGGGCAGACGTTGGCGTGGCGCCCGAAAAAGCCACGCCGGATCCTGCGCCGGCCCCTGCCCTCGTGACTGTCCCGGAGGATCCGCAGGACGACATCCCGGCAGATCCCGGCGCCCTGGCGGCATTGACGGCGCGGCGGCATGTTACGCCTGCACTTGCCCGCCAGCTTGAGGATCTGGCCGCGCGCCTGAAGGCGCTCCACGGCTAGCGAAAAGTGGCGCTCCCCTCTTGCCCCTGCGGTGAAAAGCAGTATGAACGCGCTGAGAGCGGGCTATGGCGCAGCCTGGTAGCGCGTCCGTCTGGGGGACGGAAGGTCGCAGGTTCAAGTCCTGCTAGCCCGACCAAATCCAAAACCGCCCGCCCTTTCCCGGGGCGGGCGGTTTTGCGTGGGAAAGGCCCGTCATGAAATCCGGAGTGCTTTGCGACAGCCAGATCAGACAGATGATCTCCCAGGGTCGGATTGCGGGTGCCGCGCCGATCCTCGACGCGCAGGTGCAGCCTGCATCGCTCGATCTGCGGCTGGGCGATGTGGCTTACCGGGTGCGCGCCTCCTTCCTGCCCGGGCGCGCCAATGTGACCGAGCGGCTTGACGATCTGACCATGCACAAGGTGCCGCTCGCCGGGGGGGCCGTTCTGGAAAAGGGCTGTGTCTATGTGGTGCCGCTCATGGAGCGGCTGCAGCTTCCCATGGGCATGACCGCCGCCGCTTCGGCAAAGAGCTCCATCGGGCGGCTCGATCTGATGACGCGGGTGATCACCGACAGGGGGATCGAGTTCGACCGTATTCCGGAAGGCTATGACGGGCCTCTTTATGCCGAGCTTTGCCCGCAGAGCTTTTCGGTCGTCGCCCAGCCCGGACAGATGCTGAACCAGGTCATCTTCCGGCAAGGGCACACAACCTTGAGCGACCGCGCGCTGCGTGAAATCCACGCCCGTTCGCCCATCGTGACCGGCGAGGCGGTGATTTCCGACGGGCTCGGCTTTTCGGTCGATCTCCAACCGGCCAGGGGCGATCTGGTGGGATACCGCGCGAAACGACATACCGGCCTGATCGACCTGTCGAAGCTGAATCATTACACCCCCGAAGATTACTGGGAGGAGATCCGCACCACGCGCGGCCGCATCATTCTCGATCCGGGCGCGTTCTACATCCTTGTCAGCCGTGAAGCGATCGCCATTCCCCCTGATTGCGCCGCGGAAATGGCACCCTATCTGGCAATGGTGGGCGAGTTCCGTGTGCATTACGCCGGATTCTTCGATCCCGGATTCGGCTACGATGCCGCCGGTGGCGCAGGCTCGCGCGGGGTGCTCGAGGTGCGCTGTCGCGAAGCGCCGTTCGTGCTGGAACACGGGCAGGTCGTGGGGCGGCTTGTCTATGAGCGCATGTCCGCGGCACCGCAGGCGCTCTATGGCGCCGAAATCGCGTCGAACTATCAGGGACAGGGGCTTAAACTGTCAAAGCATTTCCGGATGTAGCGCTGGGAGGGTATCAGCGGGCCGGGGTCTGGAAACGCATCGCGGGCGAGATATACTCACCCATAAAGTGAAGGCGATGCCATGAAGCCCTTGCTGGCTCAGGGCACACCGCTTCTGAGGGAGGGATCGGCATGCGTGACAGATTTGGCCTCGATGCCGCCGACATTCGCATCCTGAGCGCCGTGCAGACATACGGACAGCTCAGCAAGAGCAAGCTGGCCGAAATCGTCAACCTGTCACCGACGCCCTGCTATGAACGTCTCAACCGGTTGCGCGCGGCCGGTTACATCCGTGGCTATCACGCCGATATCGCGCTTGAGAAGGTTGCAGACATCACGTCGGTGATCGTGACCGTCTCGCTGGTCCGCCATCGCAAGTCGGATTTCGACCGTTTCGAGGCGCATGTCGGAAACATGGACGAGATCATCGAGTGCCATGCCACCGGCGGTGGCATGGATTATGTCATGACGGTCGTGACCCCGTCGCTGGCCGCCTTTCAGGAGGTGATGGAAAATCTGCTGAATGCCGATCTGAGCATAGATCGCTATGTCACCTACATCGTCACCCGTCAGGTCAAGAAGAGTGTTCCCAATCTGTCGAATATCGCGGCGGCACGGGGCCGCTAGTGCGATCCGTACAATCGGACTGTCACATGCCGTCATAATGGCCCCTGTGGTCTCGCAAAAGGCGAATTTCAGCACAAAGCAGGCCCCATGATCCGTTAAACTCCCTCAATCGGCCGCGTGAGCCGCGACATCGCTCGCGGCGGGCAAAGGGAGAGACGACATGACACCAGAAGATTTCGGCTTCGGCACCCAGATTCGCAAATCGCCCTATTTCGACGCCACCGTGCGGTGGGGCGCAAAGGCATTCTCGGTTTACAATCATATGTATATCCCGCGCGATTTCGGCGATCCGGAGCAGAATTTCTGGAATCTCGTGAATGACGCGATCCTGTGTGATGTGGCCGTCGAGCGCCAGGTGGAGATCACCGGGCCGGACGCGGCGCGTTTCACCCAGATGCTCACCCCGCGCAACCTGAGCAAGATGGCGGTGGGCCAGTGCAAATATGTGCTGATCACCAATGCCGATGGCGGCATCCTCAATGATCCGATCTGTCTGCGCCTGGGCGAGAACCATTTCTGGCTGTCGCTGGCCGATAGCGACATCCTGCTCTGGGCGCAGGGCGTTGCGGTTCATTCGGGCCTTGATGTAACCATCACCGAGCCCGACGTGTCGCCGCTGCAGCTTCAGGGCCCCAAGTCGGGCGAGATCATGCGCGCGCTCTTCGGCGACGAGATCATGGACCTGCGCTACTACTGGCTGCGCGAGGTCGAGCTGGATGGTATCCCGCTGATCGTGTCGCGCACAGGATGGTCAAGCGAGCTGGGCTATGAGCTTTACCTGCGCGACAGCAATTTCGGCGACGCGCTTTGGGAGCGGATCATGGCGGTGGGTGTGCCCATGGGCCTCAAGCCCGGCCATACCTCCAGCATCCGCCGGATCGAGGGCGGCATGCTGAGCTATCATGCCGATGCCGACATCCACACCAACCCGTTCGAGCTGGGCTTCGATCGGCTGGTCGATCTGGACATGGAAGCCGATTTCATCGGCAAGGCGGCGCTCAAGCGTATCCGCGACGAAGGTGTCACCCGCCGTCAGGTCGGTCTGGTGATCGAGGGGGAGCCACTTGCGGGCCCCAACACCACCTTCTGGAGCGTCACCCATAACGGTGAGACCGTGGGCAAGGTCACCTCGGCCATCTACTCGCCGCGGCTGGAGCAGAACATCGCGCTGGCCATTGTGTCGGTGGCGCATGCGGAGCTTGGCACCGAACTGGAGGTTTCAGGCCATGCAGGCGTCAGTCGGGCAACCGTGGTGGAGCGGCCTTTCTATGACCCTCGAAAGCAACTAGCGGTGGCTTGACATAAGCAGCAGCCTTGCAGTGAAAGCCAGCCTGACGTCCGGCCTCGCGGTTGTTCTGCATTGGCAGCGGAGCATCCCCGCGCTCACTGCAGGGCAGTGTTCGAACGCGCATGACGTGCACGGCACTGCCGCTCACAATGTCTCCACGGACGCCGCCCCGAGGGGCGGCGATCCCCCAAACACGAACCTCGGAAAAGGTGGTTACTGCAGCACATCAAGCTGTCGAATGATGACCTTTCGGACACCTGGCCGCCAAGGCAGGCCAGCCAGTGACCAGCCATGAGGACCATATGGTTGCGCATCCGGGCAAGGCCCCTCAGGAGCATATCAAGGGGCAGATGTCGGTCACGCAGATCGACCTTCGCCCGGACGGGCGCTTCGATATCCGGTTCGACAGCGACCCCGCGAAGTTCGATGAGATGCAGCGCCGCGCGCATCATTACCGCTTCATCGCCAGCTCTATGGCCGATGGCGCGGCGATCACCGGCGACTGAGTGTCGCGCGCCCTGCACGGGATAGAGCACATTGCGCCAAATGAGGATCGCGCCCGCCTCATGGTGGTCGCATGCCCCGTTATCGGGACGTGTCGAACCTGACCTGACGCAAAATGCTCCAGGCTCCGCCGCCGGAATGTCACTCCGCCGGCTGGAACGCAAAGGGCTCGGCGGGCTCGAATTCGGCTGCGGCATTGCCAGACAGTATCCGCTGCATATCCACACCCAGATCGAGCTTCATCACGTCACTGCCCTCGGAAAAATCCAGATCCGCCAGATCGACCCAGAAGATACTTGGCGACTGGACCGATTCGACATGGTAGCGAAGCGCCTTGTGATCGGCGACCACGCGCCAGCGGGTGGTGGACAGGTTGGGCTGGTCGGCAACGCTGATCCCCCACGGCACCGACACCTGCCGGATCACGCTGAAGACCGCCGCCGCCGCCGTGCGCGGATCCGCGCTTTGCTCCACCGCGTTGATGTAGAAATGCGCCCGCACGAAACGGTCCGTGGCGCGCACCGTCCCGGGGAGAAACTCGCGCGGGTTCACGCCGCGCCAATAGTCCAGAACGGCCAGTTGCCGCTCATAGGTGGGCTCGTTGGTCATCACCTGATAGTCGCGGCTGTGGTGGATCACCATCTCGCCATCGACAAATTCGATGATGGCGCTGTCACCCGTGGGATCGGACATGGAGACATGCACTGTCGCCTGACGCCCGGGCGGGCCGACAGGCACATCGCCGGTAACCACCAGAACGGGGTTCTCCTGCAGATCCTGCACCGCTGCGGCGACGGTTGCGTGACGGTCCAGCAGATATTGCGGGAAGATCGCCACCGATATGCGCGGCGTGGTGCCGTCATCCTGCGGATAGGAGGCCTCAACCTCCCACAACAGATTCACCACAAGCCCCGCTTCGTTCATGCCATCGGCAGTCGAGATATCGTAGCCGGACACGGCAAGGCTGCCATAATCCGCCTCCCATGTCACCGAACGCTCACCAGCGGCGCCATCGCGCACCATGCCCCGGGGAAAGACCCAGAGATTGCTCACCATCGGCAGTTTCCAGTCCATGCTGCGCCCGGTCAGAATACGCTCTTCCGGGCCAAGATAGACCGCGCGGGTGCAGGCTTCGGCGATAGAGCCGAAAAACGTGCCGAACCCCAAGCCGATAGCCGCGACCCACCCTGTCAGAACCCTTGATCCCTTGCGCATCGTCTTCTCCCTCTTTTGTATCGTCTGCCATGATTTTGCGCCAAATGCTCGAAGCAGGCCCGATTGAAGACAGGCAGGCATTGGAGAGCGCTGCATGCCAGCCTAAACGCGCGACCGGCGTGCCCACAAGGGGGAATGAAAACATGCCTGGCTCGAGGGTCGGGATTCTGCCGTGAGAAAAGGGCCCTGCCCGGTACGTTGGCGCACCGGGCAGATCAATCTATCGGATCATGCAAGCGTGAGATCAGAGAACCAGCTCCGGCTCTTCGTCCAGATCATCTTCGGCTGCCGGCATTTCGTCTTCCGAATCCGCTGCCAGGCTGATAGCGGCCATCAAATCCAGAGCCTCGGACGACTCATGGTCGCTTCCCGCCTCAAGCTCGTCCAGCGCCTCGTCAAAGGCGTCGAGCAACGCATCTGCATCGGCAAAACCTTCCTCGGGCGCGTCAAGCCGGAACAATTCCTGCGGCACCGAATCGTCATCAGTCTCGTAAAGGATGACGGTTTCGATCTCGCCGAAGTCACCACCGATCTCCTCGAAGTAGCTGACATAATTCTCGAATGTCGGCTCCGTGCCTTCGGGCAGCGCGGGCAGGTTGAAGGGGTTGGGATCGGGCTCTTCCGCCTCGATGGCGAAGCCCGAGGCCGGGTTGTTGAAGCCGTCGAGATCATAGGTGAAGAAGACCTTGTCGAAGGTCGGATCCTGCGGCTCGTCGGGTTCATCGCGTTCATCCGGCTCCTCATGAAACTCAGCGTCGCCAGACACGCCCTTGATGGAGCCTTCTGCATTCGTTGTCGATGTGGCACGCACACCAAAATACTCGATGTCATCAAGGCTTTCGATGGAGAGCGGAATGCTCAGGGTTTCACCCTCGGAGATGTATGTCTCCTTGTCGGCACCCTCACGCCCGAGGCCGGGGCTGCTCAGGGCAATGGCGTCGTCCCATTGCACGTGCTCGCCCTCGAACCGGGAGCCTGCTCCGTTCATGTTGAGCGGGCCTCTCAGGCCAGCGCTCGGCCCGGAAAAATCGTCATCACCGAAGTAGACGGCGTTCACATCCATCGCGCCTTCAACGACGTTGATATCGGCAAAGAACGCACCATCCTGCTCATATATCGTTACCGTGTAGGCAAGGCCATCGACAACACAGTCGAAGACTTCGATTGATCGCTCATGTTTCCCCCCATGGACATGGACGCCCGACAGTAACTGGCGAGGTGGCAGGCACCGCTCATTCGGCACGTCGGATTTGGCTACGCCCAAATTCAGAAATTGCGGCGCAAGCCGCACCCTTATGCGGCGGAGTGAAGGCATCAAGCGCCCGAATTAAAACAATGGGTTTCCGATATCTCCTGTCTGCCTGGAGGGTGCCGCGCGTCAGACATGACGGCCAGCTGGCCCGAACCTGTCACATGCCTGTTGCGAATCGTTGCTAGCATGCGTGGAAACGTTACCATGACGCATCTGCTCCGGGACTGCTGTCGCGAATGAAAACCAAGGTCACCATCAAGGATGTTGCCCGAGAGGCCGGGTGCGGGGTCGCCACGGCGAGCCGCGTCCTGAACAAGTCCGGCCCGGCCAGCGCCGGGGTCCGTGTCCGGGTGGAGACAGCGGCACGCGATCTGGGCTTTTCCTTCAGCGCCATTGGCCGCGCCCTGCAGAGCAGCCGGACGATGACGATCGGCTGCCTTGTTCCTTCGCTGGCCAATCCGGTCTTCGCTGAAGCGGTGCAGGGTGTGCAGCAGGCTCTGGCTGGCAGCGGCTACCACCTGTTGATCACCAGTTCGAATTATGACGGGGCGGCGGACAATGATGCGATTGCCACGCTGCTCGCGCGGGAGGTCGATGGCCTCATCCTTACCATGGTCGCACCCGAAGAAAGCCCGGCGCTGAACGCGGCCCGCCTCCGGGGCACCCCTGTCTCGCTGATGTTTCACGACCCGCTCGACGGTTTCCTGACCGCCCATGTGGACAATTTCGCCGCAGCGCGCGAGGTGGCACAGCGGTTCTGGGCACTGGGACACAGGCGCACCGCCTTTCTCGCCTTGCGCTTTGCCAGTTCCGACCGCTCGCGCAATCGCTATGCAGGCTTTCATGCCGAATGTCGCGCACGCGGCCTGCCTGATCCGGCCCTCATAGAGTTGAGCGAGGCCGAGGCCAACACGCCCGAATTGCTGGCCCGGATTCTCGCTTCGCTAAACGGACCAACGGCGCTATTTGCATCAAACGATTTTCTTGCCATCGCCGTGCAAAAGGCCGCGCGGCTGCTGGGCTGGCAGGTGCCGCGCGACCTCTCCATCGTGGGTTTCGACGGCATCGAGATCGGCCGCCTGCTCGATATACCACTGGCCACGATCGAAACGTCACCCGAGATCATGGGCCATCAGGCCGCCCGAACCCTGCTTGACATGCTGCGGGGGTCCACGCCGGTGCAGCCGCCGCCCCTGCCCTTTAGTTTTCGCGCCGGGGCCACGCTGGCCGCACCACGCGCGGAAAGACCTGACGACGGCCGGGTTGCCCCCCGACCGCCGTCTGTTCACTCGCTCAAGTCTCACCTCAAACAAGGATGAACCCATGAAACATACTGTTCTTTCGGCGATTTTCGCAACCGCGATCGCCGCACCGGCACTGGCAGAAGAAGCCATCTGCTACAACTGCCCGCCGCAATGGGCCGACTGGGCCTCGATGTTGCAGGCAATCGATGAAAACCTGGGCGTCCGGATGCCCCATGACAACAAGAATTCCGGCCAGACCCTGAGCCAGCTTCTGGCCGAACGCGGCAGCCCGGTGGCCGATGTGGCCTATTTCGGCGTGACCTTTGGCATCAAGGCCGCCGCGGAAGGCGTGTTGGAGCCCTACAAGCCCGCCGGTTTCGACGACATCCCCGACGGGCTGAAAGACCCGGACGGCGCCTGGTTCGCCATCCATTATGGCACGTTGGGTCTTTTTGTGAATGTGAATGCGCTCGGCGGCGCGCCGGTGCCACAATGCTGGGCCGACCTGACCAAGCCCGAATATCGCGGCATGGTCGGCTATCTCGATCCGTCCTCGGCCTTTGTGGGCTATGCCGGTGCCGTGGCGGTGAACCTTGCGAATGGCGGCGATCTGGGCAATTTCGATCCGGCGATCGAGTATTTCCGCGAACTCGCGGCAAACAACCCCATCGTGCCAAAGCAAACCTCCTTCGCGCGGGTTGTCTCTGGCGAGATCCCGATCCTCTTCGACTATGATTTCAACGCCTATCGCGGGAAATACGAGGAAGACGGCAATTTCGAGTTCGTCCTGCCCTGTGAAGGCTCCGTCCGCGTGCCTTACGTGATGGGCCTCGTGGCCGATGCGCCCAACCCGGATACCGGCAAGCGGGTGCTCGACTTCATCCTGTCGGATCAGGGACAGGCGATCTGGACCAATGCCTATCTGCAGCCCGCTCGCCCCGTGGATCTGCCCGCGGAGGTGGCCGAGAAGTTCCTTCCCCCCTCGGATTACGAGCGCGCGGTTGCCGTGGACTATGCCGAGATGGAGCGTGTCCAGTCGGCGTTCGGTGATCGCTATCTGAACGAGGTGCGCTGAGGCGTCTTGTCGGGGACGGGCAGCACCGCCTTGCACTGCCCGTCCCGCCCGTCTGTCACGCCGGAGCACGCTCTTGACCCGCGACACCTTCACCCTGTTGTGCCTTCTGCCGCTGGCCATCTTCACGCTGGCTTTCCTTGCCATTCCGATCGCACGGCTTGTCCTTGCGTCGGGCGAAGGCGTGGACGGCTGGGCCATCTATCTGAAAATACTGCAGACGCCGCGCTATCTCTCGACGCTTGTGCAGACGGTCCTTGTGTCGCTCGCGACGACGGCGGCAGCGCTGATCATATCCACAACGGCAGGGCTCTATCTGGTGCGCAACCGCTTCCGGGGCCGCAGCATCATTCTGTCCATCCTGACCCTGCCACTGGCCTTTCCGGGCGTGGTGGTGGGATTCATGATCATCCTGCTGGGCGGGCGGCAGGGCCTTTTCAACCAGATGCTGCCGGGTCACTGGGTCTTTGCCTATTCCGTCACGGGGCTCTTTCTGGGCTATCTCTATTTTTCCATTCCCCGCGTGCTGCTCACCGTGATGGCCGCCGCCGAAAAGATCGACCCGTCGCTCGAAGAGGCGGCGAGGACACTGGGCGCCCCGCCCTGGCGGATCATGCTCGATGTGCTCTTGCCGGCTCTTGCTCCGGCGCTGATTGCCGCCGGGGCCATCGCCTTTGCGACCGCCATGGGGGCGTTCGGAACCGCCTTTACGCTGGCCACGGATATCGATGTGCTGCCGATGGTGATCTATACCGAGTTCACCCTGTCGGCGAATATCGCCATGGCCTCGGCCCTGTCGGTTGTCCTGGGGCTGGTGACATGGGTGATGCTGCTCATCGCGCGCAGCCTGTCAGGCACCACCGTTGCGGCAGGAGGATAGGCGATGACACGGCTCACAAAGGTGCTTCCTCTCCTTGTAACCCTGCTGGCCTGTGCCTTTCTCTTTGTCCCGATCGTCATGTCGGTGCTGGCGGGACTGACGGTGAATTACTTCCGCGGTCTGTCCTCGGGCCTCACTCTGAGATGGGTCGGCGAGGTCTGGACGCTCTATTCGGGCAGCATCTTCCTGTCGATCCAGTTGGCGCTTGCCTGTCTGGTGGTCACGCTGATCCTCGGGGTGCCGGCGGCCTATGCGCTGGCGCGCAGACCCGGGCGGGCATCGCGCATCCTGGAAGAATTCATCTCCCTGCCGCTGGCGATCCCGGGGCTCGCGCTGGCACTCGCGCTCCTGCAGCTTTATGGCAGCTATCAGGGGTTCCGCATGAGCTGGACATTCATCCTGGTGGGGCATGTTCTATATACATTGCCCTTCATGGTCCGCTCGGTGCTGGCGGTTCTGGCGGCCATCGACCTGCAGACGCTGGAGGAAGGCGCGGCCACGTTGGGGGCCGGCCCGGCGCAGCGCTTTTTCGACATCGTGGTGCCCAATGCCATGCCGGGCATTCTGGCCGGCGCGCTGACGGTGGTGACCCTCTCCATCGGGGAATTCAACCTCACATGGATGTTGCACACACCCCATCTGAAAACCCTGCCCGTCGGCCTCGCCGACGCCTATGCCTCGATGCGGCTGGAAGTGGCCTCGGCCTATACGCTGGTCTTCTTCGTGATGATCGTGCCGCTGCTGATGGCGATGCAATGGGCCAGCGCACGCGCCCAGAGGATAACGGAATGACCCTCAGCCTGAGCAATATAGCCAAGACCTTTCCAGATGGCACACGCGCGCTTCTGCCCACCGATCTGGAGGTTGGGCAGGGAGAGGTTCTTTCTCTGCTGGGGCCTTCGGGGTGCGGAAAAACCACGCTTCTGCGGATCATTGCGGGGCTGGAACGTGCAGATGCGGGCGCGCGGATCGCCTTCGAGGGCGAGGATGTCACGCATCTTCCCGTGGAGCGGCGCAAGATCGGCATGGTGTTTCAATCCTACGCGCTTTTCCCCAACATGTCGGTGCGCGGCAATATCGGCTACGGGCTGAAGATGCAGAAACTGCCCCGCGCGCAGATCAATGCACGGGTCGAGGAGGTCATGGCGCTGTGCCGGCTGGAGGCCTTTGCGGGCCGCGCGGTCACTGCGCTGTCGGGAGGGCAGCGCCAGCGCGTGGCGCTTGCGCGCGCCATCGCACCGCGCCCGCGCATCCTGCTGCTGGACGAGCCGCTCTCGGCGCTGGATGCGGCACTGCGCGGGCAATTGCGCGACGAATTGGCACTGCTCTTGCGACAGTTCGCCATCACCGCCATTTTCGTGACCCATGATCAGGATGAGGCGATGGCGATCGCCGACCGCGTGGCGGTCATGCGCGAGGGGGTCGTCACCCAGACCGGCACGCCCGAAGCGCTTTATCGAAACCCGCAGACGGCTTTTGTCGCGCAGTTCATCGGCGATGCGATGCCGCTATCGGGGCGCATCACCGAGGACCAGTTGCACCTCCCCGGCGGCGTGCTCGCCCTTCCATCGGCGGCTCCGGGCCGTCAGGCCTATGTACGGGCTGAAGATATCAGGCTCGATCCCGCTGGCCCGCTCAAGGCAAGGGTGGAGACCGTGACATTTCTCGGCACGCATTACCGCATCGCCTTGTCCGAAGCCGCTCCAGGCACGCTCTTTGCCCTTCATCCAGGGCAGAGCGCGCCGCGCCCGGGTGATACGGTCCGCCTTGCCATCGCCCCGTCTGCCATCCTGCTGCTGCCTTCGGAAGAAAGGACTCCATGATGCCCGGCTTCATCCAGATCACCGATACGCATATCGTGGCCCCCGGCGCGCTTGCCTGCGGCCGCTCAGACACGGCCACGGCCCTGCATGAGGCTGTGGCCACGATCAACGCGCATCTTCCCCGCCTGCCCCATCTGGATTGCGCCGTGATCACCGGCGATCTCACGGATCACGGCAGCGCAGAGGAATATAAGCATTTTCTTCAGATCATGGCGGCGCTCGAATTGCCCTGGCTGGCTGTGCCCGGCAACCATGACAGTCGCGAGGCCATGCGCGCGGCCCTTTCTGGCGCGCCCTGGATGCCCGCCGATGGCCCTTTGCACTGGTCGCGGAATTTCGGCGCGTTTTCACTCATCGGTCTCGACACCCTCGTGGAGGGCAAGCACCATGGTGCGATCTGCGATGAAGGCCTCGCGTTTCTCGATGAGGCGCTTTCGGCGATCGGCGATCAGCCTGCCATTGTCGCCACGCATCACCCCTATATACCCACGGGCATTCTCGCGATGGATGCCGACAGGCTGCAAGGCGGCGCGCGACTGATGGACCGGCTCGAGGCGCATCCCGGACAGGTGCGCATGATCTCGGGGCATGTGCATCGCGCGATCACCGCGCAGATCGGACGTGTCACCTGCCAGATCGCCCCCGCCACCGGCCACGCCGTGGCGCTCGATCACCGGGCCGGGCGCGAAGCCGGCCTGACATTCGAGCCGGGAGGCGTCACGCTCTATCGGTGGATCACCGAGCCTCACCCCTGCCTGATTTCGGACCGGATCGCACTGGGCGAGATCAGCGGCCCCTGGCCTTTCGAAAGCTGATTCTGGCATCGCAGCGAAGCAGGCGAGCGGTGACGGCTGACAGGCCGGGACCCGTTCAGAAGCGCCATGTAAGCCCCAGAAGCGGCCCGCTCATGGCGGCATCGAAAACGGTGCCGTTCTTTGCATAATCGATGACCAGATGACGATAGCCCGCGGAGAGATAGAGCCGCTCGTTCAACTCGTAATTGGCCGTGACCGCCACCTGCCATGTCAGGTCTGACCCCACGCCGAATCCACCGAGGTCAACATAGCTGAGCAGGCTCCAGCGCGGTGCCAGTTGCGTGTTCACGCGCAGGGCGAGAATCGGATCGAGAAGGCTGCGGTCCGGCGAGGTGCTGACACCTGCCATGGGCACGCGCACCTCGCCCTCGATCCACCATGCCCGCAGACCCGCCATCAGATCGACCGTTGTATCGCCATGCAGGACACGCCTGCCGGCGGCCAATGTCAGCGCGCGTTGCCTGAGCGATCCCGAGGCGCGCACGCCGGGCGGGACCGTACCTTTGCGCGAAGATTTCGAATAGCTCAGATCACCGAACAGAACGAGGCTTCCACGTCGTGCGAACCCGGTCACGAAGAGGGCTGCATCAAGGTCGGCCAGAATGTCGGTCAGGGATTCGTCAAATGAGGGGCGCGGCGCGCCCCGCACCGGTGTGATATTCCCCCCGACACCCGCGCCCCATGCATAAAGGGTG
>SLDH01000151.1 GCA_007125415.1 Roseovarius sp. | reverse complement strand
TGCAATCGCGATCAAACAGGTGATACATGTCGCGATGCTTGTCACCGAGGATCTGTACCTCCACATGGCGCGCGCGCTGGATCATCTTCTCCAGATAGCCCTCGCCATTGCCGAAGGCGGCCTCGGCTTCGCGGCGGCCTTCGAGAACCTTTTCTTCCAGTTCCTCGGGCTTCAGGATCGGGCGCATGCCTCGGCCGCCGCCACCCCAGGAGGCCTTGAGCATCATCGGATAGCCCACCTCATCGGCCTGGCGGCGGATGAGCGCCATATCCGTGCCCAGCACCTCGGAGGCGGGGATCACCGGCACACCGGCCTCCATGGCCACACGCCGCGCGCTCGCCTTGTCGCCCAGCGCACGCATGGTCTCGGCGCGGGGGCCGATGAAGGTGATGCCCGCCGCATCGCAGGCATCGACGAAATCGGGGTTCTCGCTCAGCAGGCCATAGCCGGGATGGATCGCATCCGCGCCGCATTGCTTGGCCACGCGGATGATCTCCTCGATCGAGAGATAGGCCGCCACCGGCCCGAGCCCCTCGCCGATGCGGTAAGCCTCATCGGCCTTGAAGCGGTGCAGGCCCAGCTTGTCTTCCTCGGCAAAGACAGCGACGGTGCGTTTGCCCATCTCATTGGCGGCGCGCATTATGCGAATGGCAATTTCACCGCGATTCGCGACGAGAATTTTCTTGAATTCGGCCAAAGGTTCTGTTCCCCCGTCTTTCCAGGCGTGCCCGACCAGAGGGTCAGCCCACGCGGTAACACCGTTGCATGTTTGTAGGTTTTCGGGCGGGGTTGCGCAATGGCGGGCAAGTGCCGCGCTACCCGTTAGAGAGAAAACTTACCCGGTCCGGTGTGCCCTCGTTCCTGCGGATCACTGGTCGCGAACAGGCGGTTTCGCGCCTCTGACGGGCGGGTCAGGCCAAGCTGTGCCATATTGGCTTTCAGATCCTCGCGCAGAATATCCGCCAGATGCGCCGGGCCCTCCGGTCCAAGGGCCGCCAGCGCATAATGCCAGCCGCGCCCGAGCATCACGAAATCCGCGCCAAGTGCCAGAGCCCGCAGGATATCGAGCCCCGTTTCGACTCCGCTGTCGAAGATCAGCGGCAGCGAAGTGGCGCCGCGTATGGCGGGCAGGACCTCGATCGTGGCGGGGGCTCCGTCGCATTGTCGGCCGGCATGGTTCGACACCCAGATCGCATCCACACCCGCGCTTTCAAGGGGCGCCACCTGTGTGACATCCAGTACGCCCTTGACGACGAGTGGCCCCTCCCACGCCTCGCGCACCCAGTTGAGATAGTCCCAATCCGGAGCGGTGCGCAGCAGATATCCCGCATGCGCGGTCGAGGGCAGCCCCCGGGTGTCGGGGGCATAATCGTCGATCAGCCGCATGCGCGGCATGCCTGCGCGGGCCATCCCCAGTGCCCATGCCGGGCAGCGCGCCACCTGCGCGAGGAGGCGCGGGGTGAGGCGCGGCGGCTGCGTGAGGCCCGAGCGCGCCTGCCGTTCCCGGCGCGAGGCGGCGGGTACATCGAGCGTCAGCACCAGCGTGGTGAACCCCGCGTCCCGGGCGCGGCGCAGCATGTCGGCGCGCATCTCCGGATCGCGCGGCGGGTAAAGCTGGAACCAGCTGCCCACCGCGGCCACGGGTGCGACATCCTCGGGCGTCTGACTGGCGACGGTGGAGAGCGTGTAGGGGATGTTTTCCGCCGCCGCGGCGCGCGCCAGATGCGCCTCGGCTTCCGGCCAGACCAGCCCCGACATGCCCACCGGGGCCATGCCTACGGGCAGGGCGAAGTCTTGCGCCAGAAACGGCGTGCGCAGATCGGCGGTCAGTTCCCCATGCAGGATCGACGGCAGCAGGCGCACGGCATCCAGCGCATGACGATTGCGCGCCTTGGCGTGGTCCGCGCCGGTGCCCGCATCGAGATACTCCCAGACGAAATGGGGCAGGCGTGCCTTGGCGCGGGCGCGCAGGTCGCTCAGGGCAGGATATCGGCCATGCAGACTCATAGCGCTCTTGTGAGCCGGAGCGGGCTTGTTTGTCCAGCCCCGGCATCCGCCCGCCCGCCCTGTCGTCATGAAGAGGTGAACCTGACGAGATGCAACACACTATAAGGCCGACAAGCACTCATTTTGCCGGAACAATCCCCGAACATCCCCTTTTCCTGCGGGGCAAGCCGCGCTATGCTCCGCCTCATGAGCAGTCCGAACAACACCGCGCCCAACGTATCGCTGGCCCGGCAGGCCATGGCCGCGCGCCCCGCGCCTTACCTTGATGATCTCAACCCCGCGCAGCGCGAAGCGGTGGAGCGGCTTGATGGCCCGGTGCTGATGCTGGCCGGGGCTGGCACGGGCAAGACCAAGGCGCTGACCACGCGCATCGTGCACCTGCTCAATACCGGGCGCGCCGCGCCCAACGAGATCCTCGCCGTGACCTTTACCAACAAGGCCGCGCGCGAGATGAAGCATCGCGTCGGCCGGCTCATGGGCGAGAGCATCGAGGGCATGCCCTGGCTCGGCACGTTTCACGCCATCTGCGTCAAGCTCCTGCGCCGCCATGCCGAGCTTGTGGAACTGAAAAGCAGCTTCACCATCCTCGATACCGATGATCAGTTGCGCCTGCTCAAGCAATTGGTGCAGGCCGCGAATATCGACGACAAGCGCTGGCCCGCCCGCGCCCTCGCCGGCATCATCGACCAGTGGAAGAACCGCGCCTGGACGCCCCGGCAGGTGCCCGCCTCCGAGGCCGGTGCCTATGACGGCAAGGCGGTGGCGCTCTACACCCAGTATCAGGCGCGGCTGAAAGAGCTGAACGCGGTGGATTTCGGCGATCTGCTTTTGCACATGCTCACGATCTTTCAGAATCACGCGGATGTGCTGGCACAGTATCAGCGCTGGTTCCGCTACATCCTCGTGGATGAGTATCAGGACACCAATGTGGCGCAATACATGTGGCTGCGCCTGCTGGCAGGCGGGCACAGGAACATCTGTTGCGTCGGCGATGACGATCAGTCCATCTATGGCTGGCGCGGCGCCGAGGTGGGCAATATCCTGCGCTTCGAGGCTGATTTTCCGGGTGCCCATGTGGTGCGGCTGGAACAGAATTACCGCTCCACCCCGCATATCCTGGCGGCTGCTTCGGGGGTCATCGCCGGCAACAAGGGGCGGCTCGGCAAGACCCTCTGGACCGATGCGGAAGAGGGCGAGAAGCTGCGCCTCATCGGCCATTGGGATGGCGAGGAGGAGGCGCGCTGGATCGGCGAGGAGATCGAGGCGATGCTGCGCGGCACCCGGGGCATGGCGCCCCAGAGCCTCGATGCGATGGCGATTCTGGTGCGCGCGAGCCACCAGATGCGCGCCTTCGAGGACAGGTTCCTGACCATCGGCCTTCCCTACCGGGTGATCGGCGGGCCGCGCTTTTACGAGCGCATGGAGATCCGCGATGCCATGGCCTATTTCCGGCTGGTGGTCAGCCCGTCGGATGATCTGGCCTTCGAGCGGGTGGTGAACACACCCAAGCGCGGGCTGGGCGAGAAGGCGGTGCAGAAAATCCAGCGCCGGGCGCGCGCGGCGGGCGCGCCGCTCCTGGAAGGCGCGCGGCTGCTGGTCGCGGAAAAGGGGCTCGGCGGCAAGGGCGCGGTGGAACTGGCCAGGCTCTTGCAGGGGTTCGCGCGCTGGGGGCGCATGGCGGGCGATGCCAGCATCAGCCATATCGAACTGGCCGAGATCATCCTCGATGAAAGCGGCTACACGGCGATGTGGCAGAACGACAAGTCGCCCGAAGCGCCGGGGCGGCTGGAAAACCTCAAGGAACTGATCAAGGCGCTGGAGCAGTTCGAGAACCTGCAGGGCTTTCTCGAGCATGTCAGCCTGATCATGGATAATGAAAGCGAGGAGGCGGGCGAGAAGGTCAGCATCATGACATTGCACGCCGCAAAAGGTCTGGAATTTCCCGCCGTGTTCCTGCCCGGCTGGGAGGACGGGCTTTTCCCCTCGCAGCGCTCGATGGATGAAAGCGGTATCAAGGGCCTCGAAGAAGAGCGCCGCCTCGCCTATGTGGGCATCACGAGGGCCGAGCAGGTCTGCACCGTTTCCTTTGCCGGTAACCGGCGTGTCTATGGTCAATGGCAAAGCCAGATGCCCTCGCGCTTCATCGATGAATTGCCGCCCGAGCATGTGGAGGTGCTCACACCGCCGGGCCTCTATGGCGGCGGCTACGGTGCTGCGGCCGCGGGCAGCACGATCGAGGCCAAGGCCGCGCGCGCCGATGTCTACAACTCGCCGGGCTGGAAGCGGATGCAGGCGCGGGCCGGGCAAAGGGGCGCCGCGCAACCCGCCGAGGCGCGGGAGATGATCATCGATGCGCAAGCGGTCAGCGCCCACACGGTTGGCGAGCGGGTCTTTCATCAGAAATTCGGCTACGGGGCGATCACCGGCATCGAAGGCGACAAGCTGGAGATCGCCTTCGAGAAGGCAGGTGTGAAGAAGGTGGTCGCGCGCTATGTCATGGGGGGCAATGACATACCCTTCTGAGCGCCATTGCCAATATCGCTATTGATGATGTCTTCCCGTGCTATATGTAAATCAGTTGGTGAAACCTGGGAGATGAAGATGAGAAAGTTTGTTCTTGCGGCCGCTGCCGCATTTGTTGCTGCGCCGCTGATGGCGGCCGATCTGGCCACGGGCGATGAGATCCGCGCCGCCGTGATCGGCAACACGGTCAGCGGCGGCATGGCGGATGGCTCCACCTATGCCGAATTCTATGACGCGGATGGCGCGATCAAGGCCGATGGCTATACCGGTGAATGGAGCATCGTCGGAGACGAGATGTGCTTTGACTATGGCGAAGGGCCGGGTTGCTGGGGGCTGATGATCGACGGTGAAATGGTCACCTGGATGAATGATGGCGAGGCCGAAGGCACAGGCACCATCGCAGCTGGCAATATCAATAATTTCTAAAGCACCATTCCGCGCCCGCCGCTCTTTTTGTGCGGGCGCGGCGATTGTAAGCTTGCGTCATACGGCTCTTCGGGTGATGCTGATGGCCTGAGGTGTCCGTCGGTGCGTGCTGCGCGCCACGGGAGAATTGGGAAGCCGGTGCGAGACCGGCGCTGCCCCCGCAACGGTAAGGTCATGGGGGATGCCGCAAGAAACCACTGGGCCGATGACAGCCCGGGAAGGTGCGCCATCCGATCCCGCCAAGCCCGGAAACCAGCCTTGGATCAACGTGAACCGCGGTGGGCGGGGGACGGATGGTCTGAGCCGTGCTGATGCCACCCTTCCCGAAACACCCATCGCCCCAAGCGGCCCGGGGTGTGGCCGGGGAGACGACTGACATGATGGCGACGCGTATTCTGGCCGGGCTGGAGCGGCTGGATGTGAGCGGAGAAGAGGCATCTGCCGCGGCCCGGCTTGCCTTTCTCGAATGGGTTTTCGCGCAACCCGGTGAGACGACGGCTCACGATGCGCGGGCCGCTCTGAAGGCGCTGGCAAACGAAACACCGACAAGTGATGCCGGGCGGGCTTTCCTGCGTTATCTGCGGCAGGCTTCCGTACCTGTCCTTCGGCCCCGCCTGCGGATGAGGCGGCTTGCGCGCGCCCATTGAAGCAGTAGAGAAAGCAAGAACGGCGATGCCCGAGGGAGGAGGGGGCACCGCCGTTCCATTACGTCCGGCCCTTGGGAGGAAGGAGCCTTTCGCGTGCTGTGCCGGTCCTTGACCGGCGGGGTGGTGACAGCCTCGGGGAGGAGGATGGGCCATCACCTGGCAGGTTGCGCGAAGGGAGGAGGAGTCGCGCACCCTGATCTGGCAAGCAAGGCTCAGCCGCGCGGGCCGTAAACGGCTGTGCGGGCGGCGTCCTTGATGGTGTGAGGTGTCAGGCCCAGATCGGCCAGTTCCGATGTGCTCAGAACCTGCAGGGCCGCTACGGTGCGGCGATAGGCACGATAGTCTTCGATACGCTGGATCAGGTGAAGAAGATCCGAGCTGATCTGCAGGTTGAGCGTTTGATCAACCGGGCGGGAAAGGGTTGCGAAAGTCATGGCTGCGGTCCGTCTGCAAAAGGGTGGTGGGGCAGGATCATCTGCCTGTCTTGTGGAGGATACATAGGATAATGCTGCGAATGCACAATGGATCGCTTCGCAATGCTGCTATGCAGCAATTGCATGAATGAGCTTCCCTAACGTCATGCTGTCGTTACAGTTTTGCAGATGGCCCCCGCCAATTCGAGCCGGGTGCTCACCCGGCCCAAAGCAAGCTC
>SLDH01000165.1 GCA_007125415.1 Roseovarius sp. | reverse complement strand
ATAGCACATCTATACAGGCATCCGCACCTGTTTCCGTCTCACTGCTGCAAAGGCGACCAGGAAGGATCGCTGGCACCGGTTTCGGTGCGCACCTGCCGCAGGTTGCGCCCGGAGACATCCACCGTGTAGAGGCTCGCCCGCCCCTGTTCGCCCTGGGTTTCGCGGGTGAACATGATCACACGGCCATTGGGAGCCCATGTCGGCCCCTCATCCAGAAAGGAGGCGGTGAGCAACCGTTCTTCGCTGCCATCCGTGCGCATCACGCCGATGTGAAACCGCCCCTGATGCTGCTTGGTGAAGGCAATGAGATCACCGCGTGGCGACCAGACGGGGGTGCCGTAGCGCCCCGACCCGCTGCTGATGCGCCGCGCTTCGCCGCCTGTGCTGGGCATGATGTAAAGCTGCGACGTTCCCGATCTGTCGCTTTCAAAGACGATCTCACGACCATCGGGGCTGAAGCTGGGCGCGGTTTCGATCGAAGGGGTGTTGGTCAGCCGTGTCTCTGCCCCGCCATCGATGCTCATCGTGTAGAGATCGGTATTGCCGCCCTGGCTGATCGAATAGATGATCCTGCGCCCGTCCGGCGAGAAGCGCGGCGCGAAGCTCATCGTTCCTTCCCGCGTCACCAGTGGGCGCCGCCCCACCGTGGCCACATCCATGAGGTAGACACGCGGAAAGCCGGATTCGTAGCTTGTATAGAGCAGCCTGTCACCGGTGGGAGAGAAGCGCGGCGCCAGCACGAGCGAGGTGCTGTCGGTGAGATATTTCACATTCGCCCCGTCGTAATCCATGATCGCAAGGCGCTTCTGGCGGGCGTCCTTGGGCCCGGTCTCGGCCACATAGACCACCCGGGTGTCGAAATAGCCGCCCTCGCCGGTGATGCGGCTATACACCTGATCGGCCACCTTGTGGGCAATGCGCCGCCAGCCCTCCTGCGTGCCCACCAGTTGCAGGCCCTGACCCAGTTCCTGCCCGGCAAAGACATCATAAATGCGGAACTGCACCACGACCTGTCCGGCGGCATCGACGCGCACCGCGCCGCTGACCAGCGCCTGGGCGTTGATGGCCTTCCAGTCGGCATACTGGACCGGGCTGGAAAAACTGGTGATCTGGCTGATGAACGCGTCGGACGGAATCCTGCGGAACAATCCGGTTCCCGTCAGATCAGCGGCGATCACATCGGCAATCTGGCGACCAAGCTGTGTCGCCGTCGATCCCTCGCCGATGAAATCGGGCACAGCGAAGGGCACCGGCTCGATCACGCCCTCGGTGATCTCGATCCGCAGGGGCCCGCTGTCCTGTGCGGCGGCAGGCAGCCCCAGGGCGAAGACCGTCAACAAAAGGCTCATGAGGCGTATCATTCGTCCATTTCCCTCTCTGCATATGCCCTGACCAGGCAACAAACGGGCGATCAATCTCTTCATCTCAGGCGCATCCCTTCGGGGTTGAAGACAAGTTCCAGATTACGCCAGCGGTCATATTTCTCAACCGGCAGATCATAGCCATCCCGCTGACAGCGAAGCACCGCGCGGCGCGCCGCCTGGAATGCCGTGTCCTGCGCGCGGCTGTCTCCACCTTCGGCAGAAATCCGCCGCACCTCGCCGGTCACCCGCCCCTGACGATCAAGCTCCACGCCCACCGTCACCGTGACCCGCGACGCGGCGGAGCCGACATCCACATTCCAGCAACTCTGCACGGCAACCCGCAAAGCCTCGCGCTCCGCCCCGGTCATCGGCGCGCTGGTGGGGGCCGGGGTGGATTCTGACCCGCCCATGCCCAGCGCCTCGGCCAGCGCCGCCTCGACAGCGCTTTCGCTCGGCCTGCCGGCCGTGTCCGTCTCCGGCTCGGCCGGGGGTTGGGGCCGGGGCTCAGGCTGCGGCTCCTGCTCGGCCACCGCGCGTTGCGGACGGGTTTGCGGGCGCACGGAGCGCGACGGCGCGGCCTGTTCGGGGCTGTCGGCTTCGGTCACGATCTCGGTGGTGCTTTCCTCGGGTGAGGTCGCCTCCTGTTCGTCCTGCACGATCTCGGCATCCGGTTCGGCCGTCACCGCCTCCTGGACGCGGTCATCGATCCGCACATCCGGCTCGGGCGGCGCCACGGGCTCGGGCGCGACGCGCGGGGCCGGACGCGGTTGCGGACGAACCGACGTTTCGGGGATGAGCACGGCGACATCCTCTGACGGGGCGCGCATCTCGGGGGCCACATCCGTCACCTGCGGATCGGGCGGCGGCACAGGGGAAGCCGGCACCGGGTCCGGCTCTGCCGGCTCCGCCGCTTCCGGCTCGGACAGCGCGGGGGGCGTGTCAGGTGGGCTGGCGATGTCGGGCAAGGCGTCCTCGGGCGCGGGCACCTCCGGCATGGCGATATCCGCCCCCACATCGGGCGGTGCCCCGGATGGCGCGAAAAGCGCCTGATACTCGGACTCCGATATGGTGGTCACCTCGGTCACCTCGAATGGCATGGGCTCAGATTTGAACAGCCCGCCGAAGAGCGCCCAGAAGATCAGCGCGAAATGCCCTGCCCCGGAGACGTAATAGCCTATTTTGATGGGCGTGATCATCTGCCGGGATCAACCGTCCGGCGCATCGAGCCCGGGCCCGCCCGCTTCGGTAACAAGGCCGATATTGGTAAAACCTCCACGGTTGAGCGCACCCATCACCTGCATGACATCCGCATAGGGCACAGCCCCGTCCGCCCGCAGAAAGACCTGAGTGCCGGTGCGTTCGGCCGCAATCGCACGCAGTCGGGTCACAAGCTGGTCGCGCGGAACATCCGTGGTCTGGATCATCACATCGCCTTGCGCGGTGACGGTCACCGTCAGCGGTTCCTCCTGCTCTCCAGGCAGCGCAGCAGCAGCGGTCTTCGGTAATTCCACCGGCACCCCCACTGTCATGAGCGGGGCGGCCACCATGAAGATGATCAGCAAGACCAGCATCACATCCACGAAGGGCGTCACATTGATCTCGGACATGGGGCGCGTGCGGCCCTTCCCACGGCGGCGGCGGCCGCTCTCCGCCGATTTCTGCATGACACCGGCCCCCATCGCTCAGCTGTCCAACTGGCGGCTGAGGATGGTCGCGAACTCATCGGCGAAGGCCTCATAGGAGGCAACCAGCCGGTCGCTATCCGCGCTGAGCTTGTTGTAGAAAACCACCGCCGGGATCGCGGCCAGCAGGCCAAGACCGGTGGCCAGCAACGCCTCGGCAATGCCGGGGGCCACCACGGCCAGGTTCGTGCTTTGCTGCTCGGCAATCTCGATGAAGGCGTTCATGATGCCCCATACAGTGCCGAAAAGCCCCACAAAGGGCGCGACAGAGCCCACCGAGGCCAGCACCGGCAAGCCGCTTTGCAGGCTCTCGGCTTCCTTGGCGATCGCCACATCCATGGACCGGTCGATCCGCGCCGTGGCCCCGGCGATCAATCCACCATCATTGCGATGGCTGCGCCGCCACTCGGTCATCCCGGCGGCGAAGACCCGCTCGGACTGCCCATAGGGGTCCGTGCCGATCTCGTCGAAAAGCTCGTCGAGAGGATCACCCGACCAGAATCGCCGATCAAAAGCCTCGACCTCCCGGCGCGCGCGGCGATAGACGAGGATCTTCTGAATGATGATCGCCCACGCCCAGAAGGACGCCGCGATCAACATCAGCATCACGATCTTGACGATGGGGGTCGCGCGCGCAAAAAGCGCCCACATGGAAAACTCGGCACTCTGTGCCAACGCCAATGTCTCTGCTTCCATTCTGCCTGCTCGTTCTTATGCGGCCGCGCCTTGATCGGCCTGTTTGCCGGCGAAAATACCGCATTTCAAAAGGGAAAGCCAACACGATCACGTGTGCGGAGCAAAAAACCCGAGGCTCAGCCGGTGATCCGGCGGATATTTGCCGGCAGGCGCATCGGCTGCCCCGCTTCTCCGAGGCAAACAAGCGTGACAATCGCCTCGAAAAGGGACGCACCGCCGCGCTCCACCGATTGCGCGAGAACCAGCCGCACGCCGGTGACGAGCCGGACCCGCGTGCGCACCTCCAACACGTCATCAAAGCGCGCAGGGGCAAGATAGTCCGCCTCGACCCGCCGCACCACGAACACCGCACCCTGCTGCAGGCGCAGGGCATTCTGATCAACTCCCGTGGCGCGCACCCAGTCGCTGCGTGCACGCTCTATATATTTGAGATAATTGGCATGATAGACGATCCCGGCCATGTCGGTATCCTCGTAATACACGCGGATTGCAAATCTGTGACCCATGCGCTTCCCCTGTCGCCGTCGCACCCGCTGCGATGTCGGTAGTTGAGTATTTATTGCAAAATGAAGGTGAGAGTGCGACAGGCTTCATTTTGCCCAAAATACTCCCGCCGGAGGCGCGGCTGGTCCTGGTGCCCCGAAGAGAACGGCGCGGCGCGGCTACCGGTCTGACCTGGTGCCGAAGGCAGCGTCACGTTACGGTCATCCTTGCGGCCAGACGCAGGGCATGGCTCGGATCCTGCGCCAGATCGGGCAAGACCGGATCGTAAGCCGCACGGATCACTCCGGCTATATCGGGACGCAGGATCACCGTGCCTGTCTCGGGTATGCGGGCCAGCGGCGAGGCGTCGGTGAAGGCGCGGTCTGACCAGAGCAGGATCGTCTGGACGACCTGGCTCAGCGCCAATGTGTCGGCGGGGACCTGTCGCAATTCGGCATCCATGCGCAGAAAGACGAAACTGGCCTTGATGGCCCCGGCCTCGTCAAAGCGGAAAATGCGATACTGGTTGGCGTCCTTCGCCTTCAGCCTTGCAACCAGCGCCACAAGGTCGGGCACCAGCCTGTCGAGATTGGGCACCGCAAGCAATTCATCCCACTCGCGACAGAAGAACATGATCAGATTGGCCCCGAGTTCGGGGTCGGTTTCGGCCATCTCGTGATTGGCGAGCGCGACAATGGCTTCGATCGCGCCCTTGATGGTGGCCAGCGTCCTGTCATCGACGCCGAACACAAGAGGGGCGAGGGCACGTCCCCAGCGCGCGCAGGCATAGCTGCCATCCGAGCGGGTGAAAAGCAATTCGATCTCTTCCGGTGTCATGGGCGGTCCATAGTCCTTTTGAGAACTCGGGAAGGTAGGCCGGGAAAGGTGCGGGCCCAGAAGACTGCCCGCCTCATCCTTCGAAGAGATCCGATTGCGCGGCGGGGCCGGGTGCGGACAGGCCCAGATGTGTCCAGCCGCGTGACGCCAGCATGCGGCCGCGCGGGGTGCGCTGGATCAGGCCCTGTTGGAGCAGGAAGGGTTCGATCACCTCTTCCAGCGCATCACGCGATTCCGACAACGCGGCACTCAGCGTCTCGATGCCCACCGGGCCGCCCTGATAGGCCTCAGCGATGAGGCGCAGATAGCGCCTGTCGGCCCCGTCGAGGCCCAGCCCGTCCACTCCCAGCCTTGTCAGCGCGCCATCGGCCAGTGCCTTGGAGATGCGCCCGCCGCCTTCGACCACGGCAAAATCCACCACCCGCCGCAGCAGCCGCCCGGCAATACGCGGTGTGCCGCGTGCGCGGCGGGCAATCTCGCGCGCCCCGTCGGGGGCGGTGGGTATTTCGAGAAGGGCGGCATTGCGGGTGACGATCTCGTGCAATTCATCCTCGGTGTAGAATTGCAGCCTTGTGGGAATGCCGAAGCGGTCGCGCAGCGGCGTGGTCAGCAGGCCCAGCCTTGTCGTCGCGCCGACCAGCGTGAAGGGTTGCAACTCGATGCGCACGGTGCGCGCGGCCGGCCCCTCGCCGATCACGAGATCAAGCTCGAAATCCTCCATCGCGGGATAGAGCACTTCCTCCACCGCCGGGTTGAGCCGGTGAATCTCGTCGATGAAGAGCACATCATTGCGCTCCAGATTGGTCAGGATCGCGGCCAGATCGCCCGCCTTGGCCAGCACCGGCCCCGATGTCATGCGAAAGCCCACGCCCAGTTCCCGGGCGATGATCTGCGCGAGCGTGGTCTTGCCAAGGCCCGGCGGGCCGTGAAAGAGCGTGTGATCCATCGCCTCGCCCCGGCTGCGCGCCGACGAGATGAAAACCTTGAGATTGGCCCGCGCCTCTTCCTGCCCGATGAAGGCATCGATCGCCTGCGGTCTGAGCGAGCGGTCGCGATCTTCGGGCAGCGGGTCGGGGCGCAGGGTCGGATCGGACTCGGTCATGGCCTATCCCTTCGGCGCAAGAAGCTTGAGTGCCGCGCGGATCAGCGCCGGCGTCTCGGCCGCAGGCACGGCCCGCGAGGCCTCGGCCACCGCCCCGGCGGCCTCGCCCGGCGCGT
>SLDH01000308.1 GCA_007125415.1 Roseovarius sp. | reverse complement strand
TGCCGCCTGACGGGTTTTCATGGCGGTGGTACCACCGCTATCTTGAACTGCCGGGGTGGGTCGAGGCCACGCTGACCAGTTTCCTGGTTGCCACACTGACCGCCATCGTCGTGATGCTGATTGGCAGTCTTGCCGCCTATGGGCTTGTACGAGGGCGCATAGTGGGGGCGGGATCGCTCAACTCACTGCTGATGCTGCCGATCATCATACCCACACTCGTGACCGCCATCGCCTTGTATAACGTGATGTCCTATCTGCGGCTGAACGGCACAATCCTTGGTTTCGTGATTGGCCATTCGGTGGTGGCGATGCCGTTTGCCGTGACGATCATGACCGCCGCGCTGCGCGCGATCGACCCGGTCGTGGAGAATGCCGCTCGCAGCCTGGGGGCCTCTCGCATCACCACATTGCGGCGTATCACATTGCCGATGGCGTTGCCGGGTCTGCTTTCTTCAGGATTGTTCGCCTTTCTGATCTCATTCGATGAATTGCTGATCGCGCTGTTCATCTCGAGCCCCACTGTCTCGACCCTGCCCAAGAAACTCTGGGAGGGCATCCGCTTTGAGATCGAGCCCACTCTCGCGGCGGTTTCCACATTGCTGGTCATGCTGAGCCTGCTGGTTCTCACGGTGGCCGGCATCATTCATCTGATCCGGGAAAGAAGGGACAAGAAAAATGGATGACCCCCAGCCGCTTGCCGATATGGCGCCCGGCAACGCGACAATCGCATGCGACATCACCCTGCGCCCGGTGCTGCCCGCGCTCGGCGCTATCTGGAAGGCGAGGATCGGCATGATCGACCTGGCCTCGGGCCTTACCGGTGAGGAAGAGATGCACGCGATCCTCCCCGAGGATGCGTTGCTGCTGACGACACGGGTGATGAATTCGAACACGATCTCGCTGGAAAAGCTGGTCGAGATGCGCGGTGATCTGGTGCGTGCGGCGATGACGATCACCCCGGACGAACCCCTCGATGTGATGATCTATTGCTGCACGTCAGGTGCCATTGCAATGGGTGAAGATGAACTGGAGCGCCTGCTTCGGTCTGTGCGGCCGGACGTTCCAGTCACGAATCCCTTTACGGCCGCCACCGAAGCGTTCCGTCATCTCGGGATTGAAAGCATCGCGTTTCTCGCACCCTACACGCGGGATGTGACGGCCTTTATGCGCGCGGCCTTCATCGCGAAGGGCTTTGATGTGATTCACACCACGACCTATGGGCTGGAGCTTGATTCCGAGCTCGGCCAGGTCCTGCGCGAGGACATCATCGCGACGGCGCTCGAACAGCGGCTTGACGGAGCGCAGGCCCTGTTCATCAGTTGCACCGCACTTCGGGTTGTATCGCTGATCGAACAGATCGAGGAGGCGATCGGCTTGCCGGTGATCACCAGCAATCAGGCCCTTGCATGGCACGCGCTCAGGCTTGCCGGGTATGACAGCGATCTTGATGGTTTCGGCATGTTGGGCAGGCGCATCACCTGCTGACGCCATCAGAAGCATTCCGCAAATTCCAGTTGGACATAAAATGCACAAAACAACAATAATTCCAGAACACGAGCTTGGCTTGCGCCATGAGAGGCTGCGCGCCGAAATGGTGGCGCTTGGTATTGACATGGTGTTGCTCGATCAACCCGAGTTGATCTTCCACGCGATCGGTTACGCAATGTCCGAAGGCTTCCAGCAATTCTGCCTGATCCCTGCAGAAGGCGAGATTGTCATGATCCTGCGCAGCGTTGATCGGGGCACATGTCTGGACTACGCGCCGCTTCCGGCATCGACCGTCATCGGTTATGCCGATTGGGACGACCCGATCTCGATACTTGTTGAGCAGATCAAGGCGCGGGGAATGCCGCACGGCAGGATCGCCATTGATCGCGACGGCTATGCCATGACACTGAACCGTTTTGAGGCGGTGTGCGATGCCCTGCCCGATACGCAATGGCACGATTTTTCCGCCCTGTTGCGCGACATGCGCGCAGTGAAGTGCAATGATGAAATCAGGCTGTTGCAGCGCGCCAGCGATATCGCCGATCAGGCGCTTGCCGCTATCCTGCGCGACTTCAGGCCGGGTGATACCGACCGCGATTGCGTGGCGATGGCCGCGGCGCACACGATCCGGTTGGGCGGCGATGCCGGGGTTGTCGGCCCGGTCACAAAGGCGCTGACAGACAGCCGGATGCACGCGCTGGTCGAAGATGTCCCACTCGAACAGGGCGACATCCTGCATGTAGAGCTTATTCCACAGTATTATGGATACTCGGCGCGCATCATGCGCCCGGTCTTCATCGGGGTGCCCGATGAGAGCATCAGCGCGATGGCAGCGACTATCGTGGGCATCCAGGACCGCCAGATTGCTGCAATGTGCACCGGCGCGAAAGCCTGCGATGTCGATGCAATCATGCGCGACGGGATGTTGAAGGCCGGACTCAAAAGCAGCTACCTGAATGTCAGCGGCTACAGTCTGGGCTATTATCAACAGTTCACCTGCCGTTCCAGTGATTTTACCTATGTGTTTCGTCCCGGCGACGACTGGCGCCTGAAGCGGAACATGGTCTTTCACATGTACGCGGCCGCCGCCGGCCTCGCGTTCAGCGAAACAGTGCAGGTTACTGACGAAGGTGGCGTTCGCCTGACCAGAACACCGCGACGATTGCTGCGCATCTGAGTGCGCGTCGGCAAGTCTGGCGCGCGGACCTGCGCGCGCAGCGCCGAGGCTGAGGGCGCAGCTTGCCACGCTTGAGCCCCGCCTGCGGACCTCAGTTCCTGCGTTCCCGCGAGTGCTCATCGCGTGCCTTGAAGGCCGTAAGATGTCGAGCCGACAGCCATCCGACCAGCCACCCGCCGAAATGGGCTTCCCAGGCCAAGCCGCCATCTAGGATCACGAAGAAGACAAGATTTGCGGCGATCAGCCCCAGGATTGCAAGAACTACCGGTCGCAACGGAAGGCCTGTGACTTTCCTCATCTGGTAGTCCCAGGCCTGCCAGAGCCCGAGCAGGCCGAAAACGGCACCCGATGCGCCGATCATCGGCCCGTTGCTGGAAGAGAGCAGTCCAAAGGCGAGCCCACCGCCGACGGCTGACAACAACAGAAGCAGAAGAGTTCTGACAGCGCCGATACGGTTCGCGGCAACCTTTCCCAATGCGAGCAGAATGACGCTGTTGATCGCAAGATGGACAAGGCTGCCGTGAAGAAACGCGTAGCTCACGAACATCAGGAGCTTCTGGCCCGGATAGAGCTCAGCCACGGCATCAGAGAAGAGCGGCTGCCAAAACGCACCCATCGCAAATGCCGACCATCTCCAGTTGAACGAGCCCAGGTATCCAGCTTCGGAGAGGCTCAGGGCGATTTCAATGACGGCGAGGACGCCGATCAAGACCCACAAGAAAAGCGGTGCCCCGGCCTCATGCGCCTCGTGTTCGTCGGATGGGTGCCGGTTTGTCATGCCTTGCCACATATATGCGTGAAGGCCCTTGAGCCAGAGCCGTGGATCGATATCGCAGGATTTCACAAAGGAACAATGGCCTGCTGTCGCGTTGCCCCTAAGCTGGTTCTGCGTCAATCCGTGTGGCGGAACGGCAGCATTCTCGCCTGCAACAGTTCTGGTCCGGCTGTACATGGCGCGTTTGAGGGCCTTCAGCCGGTTGACCTGCCCTTCTGCCTGACCGTTGCTCCACGGCAGTTCGATGGCTTTGCGCACGGCATCGATATCGCGGTGTAGCGTGCGGGCAAATCGCATGACCGGGATGATGTTCGACTCGATGGTGGTGTCGATCCATGCATCAAGCGGGCCAGATTGCCGTCTGGGCAAGATTTTCCTGCAGCGCATGAGGAGGCTCCGCATCCTGGCGAAGCCGGGGGATCGGGCATTGCCCCACCTGAATCATCCCGATTCAGGAAAGCGGCGCTACACAGATTGAGACAGAGCTCAATCGAGGGCTACGCGAAAACAGGAAATCGGGCTCACCACCGAGCATATCATCGAGGTATCGGGCCAGGGCCCAAAAAATCTTCAGCCCGAACGAACCAACCGGACGTGATCTTCGGCAACCACGCTGCACGCAGATGCTCGGCCAAAGGAGTTCCCGACACCGCGAGCGCGGTGAAATGATCGAACAGCCGATATCCCTTGCCACCAACGGTCTCGTCGTAACCGGCCAGGCCCGCGACGTCTCGATCAAGGTTGCTTGACCGCAACCATTTTCTCCCAAGACGATGGGCATGGGGGTCGTGAACTCCATGCTCCGCTCTGGGGCGTCGAGATACGCCAGGAAAACGGGCCGTCTTTCGGGCGTGGTTCGTGTGGTCGGGCTCAGGTGACCTCTTGAGATAGGGTGAGGGCAGAACGGTCCGTGGTTTTCGAGGTCTGGCCATACTGCTCTCGCACGCGGTGATTCAAGATAACATCCGAACAGCAAGATGGCCTGGAACCGGTCGGAACAGCGCCCTGCCAACTTGTGCGCTCGTGTCAACGAAGTCATACTATCCTCAAAACACTTGATCGAGATGGATCTGCTCATGGACAGACGCGTAACTTGGTGCACTTTGGCGCTCTTGCTCGCCTTTTCGGGCATCACGGCCCCAGCTTTCGCGGATGGTGCGATCGTCGGCCTGATGTCGGATGAGGACCGGGAGGTGCTCGCGGAATTCGATCAGCGCCGTGCGGCGGCGATCACCACAGCAACAGCCGGTCCCGAAACGATCGCGGGCTCGACGCTCGAGCAGGTGCTTGCCGGGCAATCTTTGTCCTTCGACGAGGGCTACGACCCGAGCGGCGACTGGCGTTGTCGTTACCTAAAGCTGGGCGGCGATCCGGCACTCAAGGTCTATGGCTGGTTTTCCTGTCGGATCTTCGACGACGGGGCAGGCTGGGTGATCCGGAAGTCGGGCGGCTCAGAGCGGACCATGGGCCGGCTCTACCGCCTGAGCGAGGAACGATTGCTCTATCTTGGCGCGCTTCATGGCCCCGATAAGGCACCGATCTGGTTTGGGGAGGACCAGTCGCGCAATCAGATGGCGGTCTTGACGCGGCTTGATGACGGGCGCCTGCGGCTGGAGTTCCCGGCACCTCTGGCCGGGTCGGAATTCGATATCCTTGAATTCGCCCGCTGAGCCGCCACGGGGTTAGGGCAGGCGGGTGATGCTCGTCGGATCGAACAGTGGTCGTTCCTGACCCTCTTCGACGAAGATCGCGCGGTCCGGCCAGCGCAGATCGGTGATAAAATACCTCACACCATGGGTCGAGGCGCCGTAGGGTCCGCAGACGGGGTCGGGAACCTCTCTGGCCGCGGTCGGCGCGAGGGCCGCAGGATCTTTCGGGGCGAGAACGTGAAACGTCATGGTGCGCGGCGCGGGGCGCAGCGCGATGGTCTGCCACGTGCAGGGGGAATCCGCTTCGAGCTGGCCGCCTGCGATCAAGGTGTCACTGAGCACCGCGATGCCAGATCCCGGCGGCAGGGTGAAACCCTGCACCGCAACGCCTGTCACCATGTCGCCGCTCCGCGTAACGAAAGCTCCGCGGTCGTCATCCCACCGAACCTGCCAGACCGTTCTGTTCAAGACGCAGCTTTCGGCCCAGAGCCCGATTCCGCCCCCCTCACGCCAGTGCCAGACGCAAGCCTCCGGGTCAGTCTGCCAGCCGGGCACAGGTGGGCGGGTGGTGTCCGCCAGGACCGCCACAGGAGCGCTCATTGCGAGACCAAGGATGGTCAGGATGGCCCGGATCACTGCGCCCACCAGCCTTCCAGCTTCAGCGCCTGCCGCGCGGTCTCGTGCATGTGGCAGGCGAGCGTGGCAGGTCCGCCACCCGTTCCGCCCATCCATTGCGCCTGCTCATAGAGGCAGGACGCATCCCTGAAGGCGATCCAGGCCCGTTGCGCTGCGCGCAGGCTTTCCTCGACCGAGGCGTTGGCCGAGCCGAGCGTCCGCAGCTCGGCATCCTGCGTTTGCGCCACCGCGATACGCTCCGCATAAGCGGCATTGAGCCGGGCGTCCCAATATGCCAGCTCACCGTCGAGACAGGCCAGCATGCCCACGGTGGTATCGCCGCCCGGCGTCATCATGCAGGCCCCGGCCGCGCGCCCTACACAGTCGAGAACGCGGTGTTCCGACAGCCCCGGAGAGGTCGCTGTGATCGCGCTTACACAGTTTTCTGTCTTCTCTTCGGAAAACAGCGGCTCTGCCCGAAGATCGGAGCCCATTGCAAAGGAGATGGCAATGAGGCTGGGCCCGAAGACGCGGATGATGCATTGTTTGCCCATGATCGGCTGGTCCAGTTGCATTAATATCTCGTCGCTAT
>SLDH01000130.1 GCA_007125415.1 Roseovarius sp. | reverse complement strand
TAGGCGTTCAGCTTGATCTGGTGCAGGCCCAGAATGGCCGTCAGCACGAGACCGACGCCCATCATCAAAGTCAGATCGATGAGCAGATGTGCAGGCAGGCTGAGTGTCGTGGAACTGCCCAGAAGCAATGTCACGACCAGAATATGCGACACCCCGATCAGCAGCACATCCAGTGCGAGCAATATGGCGCGCTTCTGTTTCGCGCTGAGCCTTATGACAATGTCATAGAGCATCAAGATCACCCCCTGCATGTGCGGAACGTCGGCCGACGGAATGGTCGAGGTTTCATGAAGTTGTCGGAATCTCCGTCACATAGCGAATTCCATAAATTAAGGACAATGGATATTACAAGTGCAGCCGCAAGATAGTGCACTTTTTCCGGCATTCTCCGAACAGCTTTGTTCCCCTTCATCCGGCCTGAGCGATGTTCCGCCGAAGGCCAGAGCCGTTTGACCCGCTCAACGGCGGCTGAATACACCGGTGAAGGTTTGCCAGAGCAGGGCCAGATCATAGCACAGCGAGCGGTTGCGCTGATAAATCAGATCGAGCCGCGCCTTCACCGGCACGCAGCGCCTCAGATAGATCTCTTCGGTTTCCTCGGCCGTCTTGCAGGGCGCAAGCAGCCGTTCTTCCGTGGCATGAAAGACGAGTGTCGCCAGCCCGGTCACGCCGGGGCGTGATTGCAGAACCTGCCCATAAAGGTCGGGGCGCAACTCCACATAACGGCGCAGCGGCGGGCGCGGGCCGACAAAGCTGATATCGCCGCGCAGGATATTCCAGAGCTGCGGCAATTCATCGGCGCGGCAGCGGCGCAGCCGGGCGCCCAGCGGGGTGATGCGCGCCGCCTTGTCTCCCCCCGACACACCACGATCCTCCTTGGCGACGGTCATGGTGCGGAATTTCCAGAGCAAAAAACCCTCGGACGGGGTTTTCATCCGCTCGGAGCGGTAAAACACGGGCCGACCATCGGTCAGAAAGACGCAGATCGCCACGAAAATCAGCAGCGGTGACAGAAGAATGATGCAGAAGAGCGCAAGCAGAATATCCGTCAGCCGCTTGGAAATACTCATCCGCCACTCCGCAGGTGCCGCCAGTCGGCAATCATGTCTGGCGCGGTTCTATGCAAGTGTTGCGCAGGCAGCAAGGCCTGCAGGCGCTCGGTGTTCAGGCCGACCTCCTGCACCGCCGTCTGCGGGGCCGGGACCCATGTGATGTCGTGCCCGGCCGCGCGCGCGAGTGCTGCCATCGACACGGGCAAAGGCGCGGCCACGTTGATCACGGCAGGCAGCGTCTCTGGGGCCAGATCGGCCAGCGCCAGGACAATGCGCGCCAGATCGCCCGGCGCGATATAGCTGCGCAGCGGGCCACGGCCGTCCGGAAAGCGGTCAAGACGCACCGGCCCCTCCCCGAGCAGCGCCGGTGCCAGGCTGTCTGCCCCCACGACATTGGCGAGACGCAGACAGACATGGCGGGCCTGATCGCTGTCGAAACCGGCGATCTCGCGTTCCATCTGCGCTTTTGCGCGGCCATAGCCGCCCAGGGGGTGCAGCGCATCCGTCTCGCGCAGATCCAGGCCCGGGCCATAGACCGCCGCCGACGAAAGATGAATGACAAGCCGCGCGCCACTGGCCTCGGCCACCGCCCGGCTGCGATGGGCGAGCGCGATGTTCTCCCGTGCCTTGGCGGGGTCATTCGAGGTGCCGCCCCAGAGCGCCAGGACCGCATGGCAGCGGGGCAGGGCCGGCAGCGGCCCATCGCCCTGCAGAATGAGATCGGCGGGCGGGCGGCGCGCCGTGGCAATGACCGTGCGCTGCGATTTCAGCAGGCCGCAGATCAGTCGCCCCAACCGCCCCTGAGCGCCCGTTGCAATGATCACGCCTTTCCGATCTTCGCCGTGCATGGCGGGTCTGCTCCGTTCATCGCTTCTTTGTCGTTGTATAGCAAGCCACAGACGGGTTAGGGAGAGGTGGCAAGATTCCATCTTCGCTGTCCTCTGGGGGGACCACATGATCAGTTTCTGCCGGATCATCGGCCTTCTGGGCTTAGCCCTGCTCATCTCGGCGTGCACCTTGCCACGCAGCGCCGCGCTTCAATCCGAGATCCTGGCAAATCGCGACGCAACAGAGCGCACATTTCAGGTTGTTGCCGTTACACGCGACAGTGTTACCCATCTCCGAGCCTGGCCGGTGACGGGATGGAAAGGTCAGTATCGCTGGTTCAACAGCGACAGGCAGCCCGATTCGTCGATCATTCAGACAGGTGATCGCCTCAACATTGTCGTCTGGGACAGCGAAGACAATTCGCTGCTCTCCACGGATGGCAGCAGGCAGGAATCCATGCCCCCCATCGAGGTTTCATCCTCGGGGACGATCTTCCTGCCTTATGTCGGGGAAATCGCAGTGCGCGGGCTCACGACACCGCAGGCGCGTGAAGTGATCGAACAGAACCTTGCGCAGATCGCGGGGTCGGTGCAGGTCCAGCTTGCGGTCGAGGGGGGGCGCAACAACTCGGTCGATATGGTCGGCGGTGTCGCCGCGCCGGGTCGCTATCCGCTGGAGACACGCAACACGAAGATCACCACAGCACTGGCCCTGAGCGGTGGCGTCAGCGCGTCGTTGCGCAATCCTCTCGTGCGCCTGCAACGGGGCAGCGAGATCTACGAGACCCGCGCCAAGGATCTTCTGAGCGATGCAAACCGCAATGTGACCTTGCGCGGCGGTGACCAGATTACGGTCGTGGAAGACGATCGCCGGTTCAATGTGATCGGTGCCGCCCAGACCCAAAGCGTGATCTATTTCGAGAGCGAACACATGAGCGCGATGGAGGCTCTGTCCGAGATGGGGGGCCTTGCTGGCGCGCGTGCCAACCCAAAGGGCGTCCTCATCCTGCGCGAGTATGAGCCGCAACATATCGCTCCGGGTCTGGCCGGACCTGACTTTCAGCAGGTGGTGTTCACCATCGACCTGACGAATGCCGACGGCCTGTTCGCCGCGCGTCAGTTCCCCATTCATCCCAATGATACGGTTCTGCCGACGGAATCCGTGGTCAACTCGTTCCGCACGATCCTGAGCCTTCTGGGCAATGTCGTGGGCTTCTCGACGACGGTGGATAACCTCTGATGGCCCTCCGGCCATAAGATAGAGAGAAACCTGACCGATCCGCTGACTTATTGTGCAGGGACGATCTCGTCTTCGTCGCCCTGATCGGCGATCCATGCCACGGATACCACCCGCTCCCCCGCACCTGTGTCGAACACCTTGACACCACCTGCGCTGCGTGAGCGGAAGGATATGCCCTCCACCGGGACGCGGATCGACTGACCCTTGGAGGTGGCCAGCATGATCTGGTCGGGCAACTCAACCGGGAATGACGCCACGAGAGGCCCGCCGCGCATCGCCTTGTCCATCGCCTGAACGCCCATGCCGCCGCGCCCCCGAACGGGATAATCGTGGCTGGAACTAAGCTTGCCTGTGCCTTTCGCACTGATCGTCAGGATCAGGTTCTCGGCTGCCTGCATCTCCTCGAAGCGTTCGCGCGAAATCTCGGCATTTTCATCGCCGTCTTCCTCACTGCCTTCTTCATCCTCGGCCCCGGCCATCTGCCTGCGCATCTTGAGATAGGCGGCGCGCTCATCGGCGCTGGCATCGAAATGCCGAATGACCGACATGGAGACCACCGCGTCATTCTCCTGCAGCCTGATGCCGCGCACCCCGGTGGAATCGCGCCCCTTGAAGATACGCACCTCCGTGGTGGGAAAGCGGATGGCGCGGCCCGAGGTGGTGACGAGCATCACATCATCCTCCGCCGAACAGATTCGCGCATTCACCAGCCTGGTGGCCTCATCGGGCAGTTTCATCGCGATCTTGCCGTTGGACTTCACATTGGTGAAATCGCTCAGCGCGTTGCGGCGCACATCCCCGGCGGAGGTGGCAAAGAAGATCTGCAGCTCCTGCCAATCCTGCTCGGGGACATCCACCGGCATGATCGCGGCGATACTGACGCCCTGGGGGATGGGCAGGATATTGACGATCGCCTTGCCCTTCGAGGTCCGCCCGCCCAGCGGCAGACGCCAGGTCTTCAGCTTGTAGACCATGCCATCGGTGGTGAAGACGAGAAGTTGCGTGTGGGTATTGGCCACGAAGAGCGTGGTGACGACATCCTCTTCCTTGGTCTGCATCCCCGAAAGGCCCTTGCCGCCGCGCTTCTGGGCCCGGAAATCCGCCAGCGCGGTGCGCTTGATATAGCCTCCCGAGGTGACGGTCACGACCATGTCCTCACGCTCGATGAGGTCTTCATCTTCCATATCGCCCGACCAGTCGACGATCTCGGTCCGGCGGGGCACGGCGAACTGCTCGCGCACCTCGCGCAATTCGTCCGAGATGATCTCCATGATCCGCTCGCGGCTGGCCAGAATGGCGAGATATTCCATGATCTTGCCGGCCAGGTCCTGCAGCTCGTCGGTCACCTCCTTGACACCAAGCTGCGTCAGCCGCTGCAGGCGCAATTCCAGGATCGCGCGCGCCTGCGCCTCGCTCAGATTATAGGTGCCGTCGTCATTGGCGGTATGGGTCGGATCATCGATCAGCGCGATATATTCCAGAATATCCCCTGCCGGCCAGCGCCGGGTCATCAGGCGCTCGCGTGCCTCCGCTGCATCGGCCGAGGAGCGGATCGTGGCCACCACCTCGTCCACATTGCTCACCGCCACCGCGAGCCCGCACAGGATATGACTGCGCTCGCGCGCGCGGCGCAGATCGAACGCCGTTCGCCGCGCAACAACTTCCTCACGAAAGCCAATGAAAAGGCTCAGAAAACGGTAAAGCGTCAACTGCTCCGGGCGGCCACCGTTCAGCGCCAGCATGTTGCAGCCGAAATAGGTCTGCATCGGTGTGAAGCGGAAAAGCTGATTCAGCACCACCTCGGCCGTGGCATCGCGCTTGAGCTCTATGACCACCCGCACGCCGTTGCGATCGCTCTCATCCTGCACATGGGCGATGCCTTCGATCTTCTTCTCGCGCGCGGCCTCGGCGATCTTCTCGATCATGGCCGCCTTGTTGACCTGATAAGGTATTTCTTCAATCACAATGGCATAGCGGTCTTTCCGGATTTCCTCCACCCGGGTCTTCGCCCGCACGATCACGCTGCCACGCCCCTCCAGATAAGCCTTGCGCGCCCCCGAACGCCCCAGCATCATCCCGCCCGTGGGAAAGTCGGGGCCGGGTACATAGCCGATCAACTCCTCCGAACTCAGGTCAGGGTTCTCGATCAGTGCCAGCGTGGCATCGATCACCTCGCCCAGATTATGCGGCGGAATATTGGTGGCCATGCCCACTGCGATGCCACCCGCGCCATTGACCAGCATGTTGGGAAAGCGCGCGGGCAGAACCGTGGGCTCCCGGTCCTTTCCATCGTAATTGTCCTGAAAATCAACGGTGTCCTTCTCGATATCGGCAAGCAGCGCGCCTGCGGGCTTGTCCATACGCACTTCCGTGTAACGCATGGCAGCCGCATTATCGCCGTCCATCGAGCCGAAATTTCCCTGCCCGTCGAGCAAGGGCAGCGACATGGAGAAATCCTGCGCCATCCGCACGAGCGCGTCGTAAATGGCCGAATCCCCGTGCGGGTGATATTTCCCCATCACATCCCCCACAGGCCGTGCGGATTTGCGATAGGGCTTGTCATGGGTGTTGCCGGTTTCGTGCATTGCATAAAGAATGCGCCGATGCACAGGTTTCAGCCCATCGCGCAGATCGGGAATTGCCCGGCTCACGATCACGCTCATCGCGTAATCGAGATAAGACGTTTTCATTTCCTCTTCGATGGAGATGCGCGGCCCCTCGTGAGCGGGGCTCGGCGGTGGCATTTCATCTGGAAATTCAGGGGGTTCTGGTGTGTCGCTCACGGTCTCGTCAGTCCTGTCGGAAAAATCCACATCGCGTCTGCTCTCCTATATCAGAGGCCGGATGCAGGGGGCAATGCCTCAGGTCCTCATCTGCTGGCAGCCAATGCAAGGCGGTGCTAACATGCTGTTTTTGTTGATAAGTAATATTTTCATGACAAACTGGTCGCACAACAGGAGCCATCAAGAGACCAAAGGAGAGTCAAATGGCATTGAGTGAGACCGAGTTGATGCTGAAGGGATACGGGCTGACCACTGCAGAGTTCTACTACCACATGCCTGATTATTCACATGTTCTCAACAGCTTCATCTGGCAGGACTACGATATCGCTCCGGATCATCCGAAGCTGTTCGAGTTCGTGGAATTCTGGCAGCGTGAAATCGAAGGCCCGCTCCACTCGGTC
>SLDH01000057.1 GCA_007125415.1 Roseovarius sp. | reverse complement strand
TGCCCCGATCACACGGGATCTGGCCCGGAAACTGCTGGACAAGCCCAGCCGCTGACGCCATCCTAAACGTCGGCCTCCGATCAGCTTGCCGCTGGCTGCGTCCTGCCGTCATGGTAGCGTCACAATGCTTCGCCAAAAGGTTCCCATGATACCAGTCGATTTTCTTAAAAGCCCGATGCCTGAGCCGACGGAATGTCCGGACCTCGATATCGAGGGACCGGCGCGGTTTTTCAACCGGGAGATGAGTTGGCTGGGATTCAACTGGCGCGTGCTCGAGGAGGCACAGAACCCGCGCGTTCCGCTTCTTGAAAGGCTCCGCTTTCTGTCCATCTCGGCCAATAATCTTGACGAATTCTACAATGTGCGCGTGGCCGGTCTGCGCGAACTTGCCCGGGAAGGCAACACGACACCGGCCATGGACGGACTGACGCCGACCGAACAGCTCGTCCTGATCAACGAAGACGCGCGCAAACTGCTGGAGGTCCAACAGGCAACATTCAACACGCTGCGTGGCGAGTTGGAGGCCGAAAAGATCAACATACTTGACCGCGACAGCGTGACCGATGACGAAAAGGACTTTCTGGCGGATGTCTTCATGAGCCGCGTGTTCCCGGTGCTCTCGCCCATGGCCATCGACCCGGCGCATCCCTTCCCCTTCATACCCAATCTCGGCTATTCTCTGGCTCTGCAACTGGAGCGGCAATCGGACAAGCGGCCCCTTCAGGCGCTCTTGCCCATCCCCCAGCAGATTGACCGCTTTGTCTTTTTGCCCTCGTCGAACGGGGATCGGCGCGCCTTGCCGCTCGAAGAGCTTTTGCTTTTGCGCCTCAGCAGCCTTTTTCCGGGCTATCGCTACAAGAGTCATTGCACCTTTCGCGTGCTGCGCGACAGCGACCTCGAAGTCGAGGAAGAGGCCGAAGATCTGGTGCGAGAATTCGAAGTCGCCCTCAAACGCCGGCGCCGGGGCGAGGTGGTGCGGCTGAAGATCTCGGCGGATGCGCCAGCAGCACTGGCGCGCGTGGTGCGAGAGGAATTGCATGTTCATCCCGATGAGGTGGTCGAAGTCGAAGGGATGATCGGCCTGGCTGATCTCTCGGAGCTGATCCTTGATGATCGCCCTGATCTGCTCTGGCCCAGCTTCACCCCGCGCGTGCCCGAGCGTGTACAGGACCACGATGGCGACATGTTCGCCGCGATCCGGCAGAAGGACATGCTCCTGCATCACCCCTACGAGACCTTTGACATGGTGGTGCGTTTTCTCAATCAGGCCGCGCGTGACCCCGATGTCGTGGCCATCAAGCAGACGCTCTACCGCACCTCGAAAGACAGCCCCATCGTCGGCGCCCTCTGCGAGGCCGCCGAAGACGGCAAATCCGTCACTGCGCTGGTGGAGTTGAAAGCGCGCTTCGACGAGGCCGCGAATATCCGCCAGTCCCGCCGACTGGAGCGCGCAGGCGCGCATGTGGTCTATGGCTTCATCGATCTCAAGACCCACGCCAAGATCTCGACGGTCGTGCGCCGCGAAGGTGGTGGCCTTGTCACCTATACCCATTACGGCACGGGCAATTACCATCCGATCACGGCGCGGATCTACACTGATCTGAGCCTTTTCACCTGCGACGCCCACCTCGGCCGGGATGCCACCAAGGTGTTCAACTATCTCTCGGGATACGCTCAGCCCGAAAAGCTGGATAACCTGGCCATCTCGCCGATCTCCTTGCGCGCACGGTTGATCGAGATGATCGATGCCGAAATCGCCCATGCCGAAGCCGGACTTCCCGCGACCATCTGGGCGAAAATGAATGCGCTCATCGACCCCGAGGTGATCGACGCCCTTTACCGGGCCTCAGCGGCGGGCGTGCAGATCAGCCTTGTCATTCGCGGCATCTGCGGCTTGCGCCCCGGCGTGAAGGGGCTTTCGGACAATATCAGGGTGAAGTCGATCGTCGGGCGTTTTCTGGAGCATTCGCGCATCGTGTGTTTCGGCAATGGCAAGGGTTTGCCATCGCGCAAGGCTCGGGTTTTCATGTCCTCGGCCGACTGGATGGGGCGCAATCTCGACAGGCGTGTGGAAACATTAGTGGAAATCAGAAATGACACTGTCAAGGCACAGATTGTCAGCCAGATCATGGCCGCCAACATGGCCGATACGGCCCAAAGCTGGATCATGAAGCCCGATGGGAGCTTCATCCGCGGTGAGATGCCCGATGGCGCATCCGCCTTTTCATGCCACCGGTTCTTCATGGAAAACCCGTCACTCTCGGGGCGCGGCTCGGCCGGGGCGGCGGATGTGCCGGAGCTTACCCATACCGAAGATTGACGCCTGCGCGGGCCTGTCGCATAAAAGCGGCGCGCCAGCATCGGGGGATGGGATGGACGGCTCGGAGAACCCGGAAGCGAAGAGATGGGAGCCCTTTGGCCGCCCTCTCTTTGATGATCCATCGGCGCATGCGCTCAAACGGGTTGGCGTTGTGGATGTGGGGTCGAACTCGGTCCGACTCGTCGTATTCGACGGGGCTGCGCGCAGTCCGGCTTATTTCTACAATGAAAAGATCATGTGTGCGCTCGGCGCCGGGATGGGCAGCACGGGTCGTCTCAACCCCGAAGGCCGGGTGCGGGCGGTCAAGGCGCTCTTGCGTTTCCAGCATCTCTCCAGGGCGATGGGCGCCAGCCCGCTGAGTGTCGTGGCGACAGCCGCGGTGCGCGATGCCGAGGACGGCGCGGCGTTCTGCGAGGAAGTGGAGCGCGAGACCGGCCTGCGCCTCTGGGTGATCGACGGGCGCGAGGAGGCGCGCCTTTCGGCGCAGGGTGTCCTGCTGGGATGGCCCGGCTCCTACGGCCTCGTCTGCGACATCGGCGGATCGTCGATGGAACTGGCCGAGATAGATGGCGGGCATGTGGGACGGCGCATTTCAGCGCCACTCGGGCCGCTCAAGCTGCGCGATGTCAAGGGCGGCATCAAGGGCCGCAAGGCGGTCATCACCGAAACGCTCGACACGATGAAACGCGCGCTCGGGCCGCAACGCAACAGGCTCTTTCTGGTCGGCGGTTCCTGGCGGGCCTTCGCCAAGATCGACATGGCCCGCCGCAGCTATCCTCTGCATGTGCTGCATGAGTACCGGATGACCCCGAAAGCCGTGCGTGAGACGGCAAAATTCATCAAGAAGAAAACAGCAGAAGAATTGCGCCTCGTCACCGGCGTCTCGTCCTCGCGGATGGATCTTGTGCCCAATGCGACAGAAGTCTTGCGCGCTGTGGTCAAGGCATTCAAGCCTCATGACATCGCGGTATCGAGCTACGGTATCCGCGAGGGGCTGCTGTATGAGCAGATGCCCCAGCAGTTGCGTGACCGTGATCCACTGATCGAAGCCTGTCGCTTCGCCGAGGCAAAGGATGCGCGGGTGCCCGGGTTCGGCAAGCTATTGTTCGAGTATATCCAGCCGCTCTTCAAATCCGTCCGCCCGGAGCGCCGCCGCCTGATCAAGGCGGCTTGCCTTTTGCATGATGTCAGTTGGCGCGCCCATCCCGATTACCGTGCGGAGGTCTGTTTCGACAACGCCACCCGTGCGAATCTGGGGGGGCTGCGGCATTCGGACAGGGTCTTTCTGGGGCTTGCCCTGATGCATCGATATTCCAACAATCGCGAGGGCACACGGTTTGACCAGCTTTACGAATTGATCCCCGAGGCGGACCAGTTGCAGGCGGAAATACTCGGCAAGGCGATGCGCTTTGGTGCCATGCTCTGGCTCACTGAAGACGAGTATCCGGGCGAGTTGCGCTGGTTTCCAAAGAAGAAGCATCTGGAGTTGCGCCTTTCGCCCTACTCGGCGCCGCTCTTTGGCGAGGTGGCCGAAGCCCGCCTGGCGTCGCTGGCAAGCTCGCTCGAGGCGCAGATCAGCGTGAAGGTCCTGAACGGCTAGATTTCGATTTCGCCGTCTGGCCTCTCATCAGCTATCTCATCAGGTTGCTTCTTGCGCATGATGATATCGCCATTTGGCAGGATTTCCGGCGGATGATAGGCACTCAGATCCTTGATTTCACCAAGTATCTCGGCAAACGCCGGGCCCATCTCCTGCAAAAAGCCCCGAAGGGCCGGCTGCAATTCCCTGGCAAAGCCCTGCAGGTCTTCCAGCGCAGGCTCCATCTCGCGACGGATACCCTCCATGAACATCTGCGCTCCACGCTCCATGAGCGTGAGGCCCTCATCTCCCTCATCTTCCGCCGCTGCCGCGGGAGGAACGATGGCCAGAGCCACAATCAAGGTCAGAACGCGTTTCATGGGCCATAGATAGGCACGGGCTAGCCAGATGAAAAGAGCGCGCCGCAACCTGGGATCATCGCGCGGATTACCGGGCATGCGCCTCGCTGATCTCTTCCCAGGCCGCATTGAGATCGGCCATGCGTCGCTCGGCCATGCGAATGGCTTCGGCCGGGACACCGCGAGAGATCATGCGATCGGGATGCGCCTCGCGGGCCATGCGGTGCCAGGTCTTGCGAATCTCCGCGAGCGGCGTCTCGGGCGTCACCCCCAGAACGGCATAGGGATCAGGCACCGCATCGGACACGAACCGGCTGCGCAGGCTGCGAAACTCGGCCTCGGGCAGCCCGAATATCTCGGCCACCCGCCCCAGAAAGGCGTCTTCATTGGGATGATAGACGCCATCCGCCATGGCGATGTGAAACAACCCCTCCATCAGGTCGGTCAATATCTGGCTCTGATCCGCGAACATGGCCTTGATCCGTGTCGCGTAGGCCTCGAAACCGGCCACATCCTGCCGCGCGAGGTTGAAAACGCGGGCCGCCCCCGCCTCATCCTCCGGCGCGATATGAAACACCTCGCGAAAGGCGAGCACCTCCCCTCGGGTGACCTGGCCATCGGCCTTCGCCATCTTGGCACTGAGCGCAATCACCGCGATGGTGAAGGCGACAGATTGCTCGGGGGGTGTGCGCAACCGATCAAAGACCGCGCTCAACCCCTCGCCTGAGGCCAGTGCCGAGAGCGCGGCGGAAATGCGGGTCCAGATCGACATGGCGCGACCCTACTGTCCGGACGGCGCATTGTCAGCGGGCATGGGCAGCATTTTTTGTAATATGATCAGGTCCATCCAACGCCCGAACTTGTACCCCACCTCGGGCAGAACGGCGATCTGTGTATAGCCTGCCGCCTTGTGAAAAGCCACCCCGGCCGGATTCTCGCCGCTTACCCCGGCGATAAGTGAATGCATCCCGGCAGCTTGCGCATGCGCTTCGAGTGCTTCCATCATCGCCCGCCCGATGCCCTGCCCACGCGCAGGCGCAGCCAGCATCACGGAATGTTCAGCCGTGCGGGCATAGCCCGGGCCGCCGCGGAACTGGAAATAGGTGGCAAAACCGACGACCGCACCCTGCATCTCGGCCACGAGAAAGGCTTTGCCCTCGGCCTTTCGCTGCGCAATCTCCAGCGCCAGCCCCTCGGGCGTCTTGAGGACAGTGGTGAAGGTGTTGGCCGTGTCGGCGATATTGGGGTTCCATATCGCGGCGATGGCCGGGGCATCGCCCGCACAGGCGGCACGAATGATCATTCGAGGTTCCGCCGGCCCGATGGGGTCTCGATCTGTGCCGTGATCCGTGGCGGCCCCACCTCGATCACGACGCGCGCATCGGTCAGATGGGGCGCGATCTCCGCCTTGAGTGCCTCCGCCCGCGGATGGTAGATCACCAGTTCCATCAGGCGGCACCCCGAAACCGCCAGGGCCTCGGCCGGGGTTGGGCGGGTCAGCCACTGCATCAGCGCGGGAAAGCGATTGTCATAGGGCAACTGCCCGCTATCGGGCACCGCCATGCGCCAGCGAAGCGCGCCCCGTGACAGAGACACAGGCCGGCCGGCCCCCGGCAGCGCGGCAACCGCCGCATCGAGATCCTCGCAACGGCAGATCCAGTTGCCGATGCGTGGCGGGCCAGCAAAGCGGTCCAGATCGAACCAACGTGCATGAGCGGGCTCGGGAGCCAGCGGGTCGATCGCGATTGCCTCCAGATAGAGCCCGTCCGCAAGCCCCATCAACATGTTGTGGGTGCCGTAACGCGCATGCTGCCCACCGGGCGACAGCGCCACCCCGAGAGCCGTCTCCACATGATCGCGCGCCGCCTCCAGTGTCTCGCCCGCAACGGCGATATGATCAAGCGTCAGCATGTCACCCGAACCCGAATGCAAGGTGCCAAAGCGCCCAGAGCGCCACGAAAACGGTCGGCAGAAAACTCGCCGCAGCTCCGAAGGCGCGCAACGCGGGCGAAAGATGCGCCCCGATCCAAAATACCAGACGCGCCACGAAGAACCCCACCCCGAGGCTGGCGATCAC
>SLDH01000231.1 GCA_007125415.1 Roseovarius sp. | reverse complement strand
GCTGGAGCCGAATCACCCCAACACCTACGGCCCCGGAAAACGGCCCATGCACACGATCATACCCGCGATGCTGGCCCAAGACGGTCAGGCGCAGATCAGTTTCGGTGTCATGGGTGGGGCCTACCAGCCCTGCGGACATACGCGGTTCACCACCAACCTGCTCGATTTCGGCATGGACCCGCAAAGTGCCAATGACGCGCCCCGCTGTTTTGCGGAAGAGGGAACCCTTAACCTCGAACGCGGCTACGATGAGGCGGTGCGCGCCCGATTGCAGGAACTGGGCCACCGGATTGCCATACCAAAAGAGCCGATCGGCGGCGCCCAATCCATCACCGTGCATGCCTCCGGTATCCTGGAGGGCGCCAGTGATCCGCGCAAGGATGGCTGCGCTCTAGGCTACTAGAAATAACGTCGAAACCTGCAAGAAAATGATATTTTCTTGCCAAATTTCCGTCCGGAAATTTGCCCGCGCTCAGTTCAGCTGGAAGTGCAGCGGGTAATGACCGTCCTGGAACGGGCCGAACAGGTCGGGAATATCGGGATGATCGACCGGCTCGCCCGAATAGTCGGCAACAAGGTTCTGCTCGCTGACATAGGCGACATAGTAAGTCTGCTCGTTCTCGGCCAGCAAGTGATAGAACGGCTGCTCGCGTTCGGGTCGGCTTTCCTCGGGAATGGAATCGTACCATTCCTCGGTGTTTGAAAACTCCGGGTCCACATCGAAAACCACCCCGCGAAACGGGTGTTTCTTGTGCCGCACAACTTGTCCCAGGTGATATTTCGCGCGTGTCTTGATCATTTTTTCCGTCAGCCCCTTGAGCGGAACGTTAATCATGTCCGCTCGTGTTTGTCCAATATTCAGCACAGATTTTGCAGAAACAGTCTGTGAACCCTGACCAGACAGTCATGCTGCACCGCTTTCGCAAGAATTTGCAGGCATCATTGTCGCAGGGGGTGCGATTGATGATTCACACGATGGCGCTTTTACGCTAGGCTGGCCGCAAAACAAAAGAAGCGAGAGGCAGATGAGCAGAACTCTTCGCATGTTGATATTGGTGCTTCTGGTCGCATCCTGCGGCGGACGTGGCGGGCCTCCGCCATCGCCCGGCATCCTCGATGATGCCTGCGCCATTCTACGTGAAAAGCCCGAGTACAGACGCGCGTTCGTCGCAACCGAGCGGCGCTGGGGCGTGCCTGTGCATGTTCAGATGGCAACCATTCATCAGGAGAGCAAATTCGTCTCCGATGCACGCACACCCTTCCGCTATACGCTCGGCGTGATCCCCATGGGCCGGCAAAGCTCGGCCTTTGGATACAGCCAGGCGCTGGATGGCACATGGCAGGAATATCTTGACGAGACAGGAAATCGGCGCGCCCGGCGCGACAGCATTCGCGATGCCACCGATTTCATGGGCTGGTACATGGCCAAGTCACGGGATGGTCTTGGCATACCGCTGTCGGATGCGCGTAACCAGTATCTCGCCTATCACGAGGGGCGCACCGGATACGCGCGGGGCAGTTACAATGCCAAACCTTGGCTTCTGCGTGTCTCCGACAGGGTTGCCGAGCGCAGCCAGATGTATCGCAACCAGTTGCGCCGCTGCGGCATCCGCTAGGCCAGACCATCGCGGCTCCTGGTCAGAGGCCGCGCGGCGACAGGCACTGCCGCTTGCCCCTGCATCGATACCGCCTAGACTGCGGCGGGCAAGGTCAGGGGAGCAGGCAATGAGATTGAAGGGAAAATTCGTCGTCGTGACGGCTGCGGGGGCAGGCATCGGCCGCGCTTCGGCGTTGGCGATGGCTTCCGAAGGTGCCACTGTTCATGCCACGGATATCGACGCGCAGGCGCTGGAAAGCCTCGCCGCCGAGGGTATCCGCTGTGCGCCGCTCGATGTGACTGACGCCGAGGCGATCAGTGCTTATGCCGCAACCGCGCCTGCGCCAGACGTGCTCTTCAATTGCGCGGGCTATGTGCATCACGGGACGCTGCTGGATACGGATGAAGATGCCTGGGAACGCACCTTCACCCTCAATCTGCGCGGCACTGCCCGAATGACCCGGGCCTTCCTGCCGCGCATGATCGAAAACGGGGGCGGCTCGATCATCAATATGGGCTCGGTCGTCTCGTCGATCACCGCCGCTGCCAATCGCTGCGCCTATGGGGCCAGCAAGGGGGCCATCCTGGGCCTGACCAAATCCATCGCTGCCGATTTCATCCATGCGGGCATTCGCTGCAATGCTGTCTGCCCCGGCACGGTTCTGACCCCGTCGCTTCAGGCGAGGATGGCCGCGCAGGGCGATTACGACGCGGCCTATCAGGCGATGCTCGATCGCCAACCCACCCGCGAACTGGCCCGCCCCGAAGATATCGCCCCGATCGTAGTCTATCTTGCGTCCGATGAGAGCCGTATCGCCACCGGGCAGTTTTTCACCGTGGATGGCGGGTGGACGATCTGATGCGTATCGGGTTCATCGGGCTGGGTGCCATGGGTGCGGGCATGGCGCAAAACATTCTGGCGCGGCATGGGCAACTGAATGTCGTCGCGCACCGGTCACGTAACGCGATCGATGCGCTGGTCGCCTTGGGCGCGCGGGAAGTGCAGGACGCGGCCCGGCTTGCGCGCGAGAGTGATCTCATTCTGCTCTGCCTGCCCAACTCAGACACGGTCGAGAAAACCGTCTCGGCAATGATACCACATCTGCGCGCTGGCCAGATCCTGATCGACACCGGCACATCCTGCCTGACTTCCACGCTGGCGCTGGCAGAACAATTGAGCGCGAAAGACATCACGTTTGCCGAAGCGCCGTTGACCGGCGGGCAGGCCCAGGCCGAGGCGGGGCAGTTGGGTGCGCTTGTGGGCTGCACGGACGAGACATTCGCGCGCATCGGCCCGGTTCTGGAGATGTTTTGCGCAACCGTGCAGCATTTCGGCCCGGTGGGCACGGGCGCACGTGCCAAATACATAAACAATTACATGGTCATGGGCATTGCAGCACTGGTCACGGAGGCTTTCGGCCTCGCTCGCGAAACCCGCACCGACTGGGCGCAGCTTTATGATGTGGTGATCCGCGGCTCGGCCGATTCGGGCGTATTGCGGCGCATCATGGGCCAGGCGAAAGACGGTGATTTCAGCGGCTATGCCTTCAGCGTTGCCAACGCCGCGAAAGACATGGGCTACATCACCGCAATGACCGCGGGGATGGGGCGCGACACGGCGCTCAACCATGCGGTCAAGGCTTTTTTCGACCACGCCGTAGCGGAAGGCCATGGCGAGCGCCGCCTCAGCGAACTCTTGTCACCAGAGCTTGGCGCCGCACGAAGCGCGGATTAGTGTTCGCCACCTGAGAAAAGGTGCCGCAATGCGAGGCGAGAGGCAGGGATGCGGGACGGAGCGGACTTTGATCTTGTGCACGACACAGGGCCGCTGCGCGGCTGTTCCGGGCCATGGTAAACATCGGCGACCGCCCGCAAAGGGCTCGAAGCGGCCATTGGGTATCTCGTGTCAGGTGACCAACATTAGGGCATCTTGCACCAGATGGGATTCTTCCCCGCCCGGGGCGTTTGCGGCCCGGGCAAGCGGCCGACCTCACCGCGACGGGCACAAGACCCTAATTGCGCTGTTGGGTCCGCTCCCGGACGCCGCCGGGGATCACGAATTGCGAATCGGCAATGCGAACATCTGTCTGAAGATCGCCAAGGATCACGGTTGTGCGCCCGCCACCGTCGTCATTAATGATCCATTGACGCAACTCGACCGGATTGCCGGTGAAGACCAGTTCGATGCTGCCATATTCGGGATTGTCCGGGTCCTGCGCCTTGACGGTGGTGCTTGTCCCATCGCTGTGGTGGCCGATGACCATGCGCGCGCGCCCCAGATCGACATTGCGCGCCAGAATGATGCTGAGCGGTGTGCGATTGAGCGGATAGCCCTCGGGGCCGGTGTTCGACTTGCCGTCGATGATCCCGACAGTGGAGCCATCCGCAATCACCAACAGATCATCGGGCGGATCATATTCGAACCGCACCCGGCCGGGGCGACGGATATAGACCTGCCCGGTGCTGATGGTGCCGTCCTCGTTGATTTGCGTGAACTCGCCGGAGGCGGACCTGAAGCTGTTGAGATAGCTGGATATCTCGCTGAGCGCCAGTTTGTCGGCCATCGCCGGGGAGGCGGCGAGCAAAGCCGCTGCCAGAATGAAGCGAAAGAGTCTCATCAAGCGATCCTATGCCGTGACCGTGAGGATTTCACCACCGCAATATGGGAAAGGACGCGCTGCTAGGCAATAACATGCCCGGCGCGCCCTTGTCACTGCGGCTCGGGCACGAGGATCTCGCGCTTGCCGACATGGTTGGCAGGCGAGACGATGCCTTCATCCTCCATCTGCTCCACGAGGCGCGCGGCCTTGTTGTAGCCGATGGCCAGCTTGCGCTGGATATAGGAGGTGGAGCATTTGCGATCGTGAATGGCGATCTGCACCGCCTGATCATAGAGCGCATCCTCGCCATCGGTGTTGCCGCCGGTATTGAGCCCCAGCACCGCGTCGATATTGCCGGCCTTGTCGTCCTCCGGCCCCTCGACCACGCCGCTCAGATAGTCGGGCGGGCCGTAGGCCTTGAGATGGTTCACCACTTCCTCGACCTCTTCATCGCTCACGAAGGGGCCATGACAGCGCGTGATCTTGCCGCCGCCCGCCATGTAGAGCATGTCGCCCATGCCAAGAAGCTGCTCCGCGCCCATCTCGCCCAGAATGGTCCGGCTGTCGATCTTGGAGGTCACCTGAAAGCTGATCCGTGTGGGGAAATTGGCCTTGATCGTGCCGGTGATCACATCGACCGAGGGGCGCTGTGTGGCCATGATCAGGTGAATGCCCGAGGCCCGCGCCATCTGCGCAAGCCGCTGGATACAGGCCTCGATCTCCTTGCCCGCCACCATCATCAGATCGGCCATCTCATCGACGATGACCACGATGAACGGCATCTTTTCGGGCGTGATCTCCTCGGTCTCGAAGACAGGCTCGCCGGTCTCGTCGTCAAAGCCGGTCTGCACCGTGCGGCTGAAGGTCTCGCCCTTGCCCAGCGCTTCCTCGACACGGCCATTATAGCCATCGATATTGCGCACACCCATCTTGGACATCTTGCGATAGCGGTCCTCCATCTCGCCCACGACCCATTTGAGCGCGACAACCGCCTTTTTGGGGTCCGTCACCACAGGACTGAGCAGATGCGGAATGCCGTCATAAACGCTCAACTCAAGCATCTTCGGATCGATCATGATCAGGCGGCACTCATCGGGGGTGAGTTTGTAGAGCAGGCTCAGGATCATCGTGTTGATCGCCACCGACTTGCCCGATCCGGTGGTCCCCGCAATGAGCAGATGCGGCATCTTGGCAAGGCTCGAGATCACCGGATCCCCACCGATATCCTTGCCCAGCGCGAGCGGCAGTTTCATGTTGCTGTCCCCGAAATCCCGAGTGCTCAGCAATTCGCGCAGCACCACCATCTCGCGGCTTTCATTGGGCAATTCGATCCCGATGACCGACCGGCCCGGCACAGTGCTCACCCGCGCGCTGAGCGCGGACATGCTGCGCGCGATGTCATCGGCCAGTCCGATCACGCGGCTCGCCTTGAGGCCCGGCGCCGGCTCGAGCTCATACATGGTCACCACCGGGCCGGGGCGCACGCTGACGATCTCGCCCTTGACGCCGTAATCATCGAGCACGCTTTCAAGCATCCGCGCGTTTTCCTCCAGCGCCTCATCGCTCAGATGCAGCCGCTTGACCTCGGCCGGGCTGCTCAGAAGACTGAGCGGCGGCAACTCGAATACGGTCTCGGGAGTTTCTTCGAGGGGGAAGGCAGGCTGGGATTCGGCCAAGGCCCGGCTTGAGGGCTGCGGCACCTTGCGGGGCGGATGCTGGACAACCTTCCTTGGCTCTGCCGCCGGGATATGCATCTGCGGTGGCGATGCCGGGGAGGCGGCCCCGGTGCCTTCAGGTTGATACGGGTGGTGGGCGGATGCCGCCGTCAGGGGCGGCTCGGGCGGCAGGCTGACCCGGGCGGCGGTCAATGGCGGCTCGGGCGGCAGGTCCGCGCGCGCGGTGTTGAGCACAAGCGGCTGCGGCCCGCGGCCCCGGCCCTTGGTGAGCGGTGCCACGGATGTCACCTGAATCTCCGGTTTCTGACGCACCCGCGTCTTGATCACATCGGTGATGCGCGCCCTTATCCGGTCCTCCCCAGGGATGTCGGCGTCATGGTCCACGACATCGGGCTCCACCAGTTCCGGCTCGGGCAGTCTTTCCGGCTTGCGCATGAGCGCAGGCATGAGCGCACGTAACCCGCCGGGTCTTTCGGGCTCCTGCTCTTCGGGCAAACGGTAGCCATGCACGGCAGGCGCCGCCCTTGCATCAGCCGCCCTTGCCAGCTCGGGCGCCGGCATGTCTCTGAGCGCGGCTGCGCTGACCGGCGCGGGTTCCTTTCGTGCCGCCACTTGGGTGGCACGCAGCGCTTTCGCCTCCGTCCGGCGGGCCCGTTGCGCTTCGGCTTTTGCCCTGAGGGCACGCGCCGCGAACCCTGCCCCTTGCGCACCCCGGCCCAATACCGCCATCAGCCCGGCATAGGTCATGATCACACCCAGCAACAGGAACCGCAGGGCCCGGCGCAGCTCATCCCGGGTGAACCCGAGGATGAAGGCGCCCAACATGACCATCGCGATACCCAGTGCCACGGAAACCAGTTTCAACCCGACGGAGGCGGTCACGGGCAGCATGCCCAGCAACGCCCCCAGAACGGTATCCCCGAACAGGCCGCCAAGCCCGAAACTGTGCATGCTCGCCCAGCCATCGTCCGGTGTCAGCGACGAAGCATAGATCGACAGAAGTGCAATCCAGATCGGCGCGAAGATCAGCCGCGCAATGGCCCTCTCCTGCCCTTTATGCAGCAGGAAACGCAGGCCCCAGGCACCCAGCACGAAAGCGAGGCCCCACGCACCCCAACCCACGATCATGAAAAGCGGCGCCGCGATGGCCGCGCCAGTGGGACCCATCAGGTTGCGCACCGGCGCATCGGTGGCGCTCATCCAACTGGGGTCGTCGGGGGAGTAGGAGCCAGTCATCGCCGCCGCCATGGCAGCCAGCACCAGAAGGACAAGGCCAAGAAGTTCCTTGCCACGCTTCTCGATTGCTTCGGTCATGGTGCTGTCCAGAAGCGGGTCCCGCCCGCCACGTGCATGATATGCCATCGCTGCTCTCGCCCTTCTTACTTGTAGAGACAGTCGCGCAGGCGGGTGAGCCCGCTCGCCATCTCTTCCTTTGGAGCCACCAATGCGACCCGAATGTAACCCTTGCCGGGGTTATGCCCGTCAATGTCCCTGCTCAGATAAGCACCCGGCAAAACCCGCACGCCGGTCTCCTGCCAGAGCTTGAGTGCCGCGGCCTCGCCGTCTTCCACCGGGAGCCACAGGAAGAACCCGGCCTCGGGCGCCTGATAGCCCGGCATATCGCCCAGGATTTCGTCAGCCAGCGCGTATTTCTCGCGATAGAGGCGGCGGTTTTCTTCCACATGCGCCTCATCCGCCCAGACCCGCGCTGCCGCACGCTGCAGCGGCATGGGCAGGGGCGCGCCCGCATAGGCCCTCAATTGGCGCATCCGCGCGATGCTTTCCGGGCCGCCAGCGACAAAACCGCTGCGCAGTCCCGGCAGGTTCGAGCGCTTTGAAAGGGAGTGAAAGATGAGCACCCGCTCCGGATCAGCGCCAAGCTCCTGCGCCACCTCGAGCGCTCCGGCCGGTGGCCCATCGCGATAGATCTCGCTGTAGCACTCATCCGCCAGAACCAGGAAATCATACCGCTCCGCCAGCTCGATCAGCTCGACCCAGTAGGCGCGGCTGGCCACGGCCCCTTGGGGGTTGCTGGGCGAGCAGAGATAGACCGCCGCCGTCTCGTTCAGCATCGCAGCCGACACGGCGCTGAAATCCGGCAGAAACCCGGTCTCGCGCGTTGCAGGCAGAAATACAGGCTCCGCCCCGACCGAAATCGCGGCCACCATATAGACCTGATAGAACGGATTGGGCATCAGAACTCTGGGCACATGCCCGCGCTTGCGCTCGGGGCAGAGCGCCATCATGGCGTTGTAAAGCCCCTCCCTTGTGCCGTTCATGGCCATCACGCGGTTCGGCGTCAGCCCGGTGCCGTAGCGCCGCTCCACCCACGCACAGATGGCGTCGAGAAGGGCCGGCGACCCTTCATTTACCGGATAGTTCGCGAATTCGGATGCATGTTCGGCAATCACCGCCGAGACCCAATCGGGAAAGGCATGCCTGGGCTCTCCGATGGACATATGCACGGCCTGCCCACCGGGCGCGTGCCCGTCCAGCAGGCGCCGCAAACGCGGAAACGCGTATTCCGGTAGGTTCGAAAACCGCTCGGGAAACATATCGAAACTGCCTCGTTTTCGGGGTCATTCGCCGCCCCGTTCAATTGAAATTACTCAAATTTTCCCGCGCCGTCCAACGAAAACCACGGTGCAGAAACCAATTGTGGCCTTTTTACCCGAAACCTTTCATTGTTCTCCAAATACTCGTTTCCAACACCTCAGACAGGTGCCAGCGCCCGCTCTGCCGCCGCCGATAGTCGAAGCAGCGCCGCCTCGCCAAAGGGCTTGCCGCAGAGCATGATCCCGCAGCTCGGCACGCCCGTGGGCAGGGACATTGCACAAAGCCCCATAAGATTTCCCACCCGCGTGTTGCGCAGTGTCAGGAGGTTCTCGGAGACATAATAGGCCTCATCCGCCATCAGGCGCGCCCTGTCGGGCGGCAGGTTCGGCGCGCAGGGCAGGATCACCGCGTCATAGCCTGCAAATCGCGCATGCCAGCGCGCGCGCAGCGCCTCCAGCTTCTGCCAGGCCGCAACGAAATCCGCGGCGCTGATATCCTTGCCCGAGCGAAAGCGGTCCAGTACGGGCGCGAACATCCGCTCCGGCGCGGCCTCGATAACATCCGCCCAGGTGCCATAGGCCTCTGCGGTGAAGAGCGTGCCCGACATCGGCATCGCCTCGGCCAGTTCAGGGGCCTCGATGGGCTCGATTGTCGCGCCCGCATCGCGCAGGCGCGCGACGGCGGCCTCGTGGGCGGCAAGGGGGCCTTGGCGAATATCGTCGAACACCACTGTCTGCAGCGCGGCCAGCTTGACCCCTTTCAGCGAGGCGCCGCGCAGATCCGCCGCCTTGCCGCCCTCGAGGGCCGCCAGCATCAGCGCGCAATCCGCCACCGAGCGCGCCAGCGGCCCCACTGTATCGAACCGCGCACAAAGCGGCACCACGCCGCCGAGGGGCAGGCGGCCTGACGTGGTCTTGAGCCCGACGAGATCGTTCCAGGCAGCAGGGATCCGCACCGACCCGCCGGTATCCGAGCCGATACCGCAGGCCGCGAGACCGAAGGCGACCGATGCCGCAGCCCCCGATGATGACCCCCCCGGCACGGCACCCGGATCGTTCACACAAGGCGGGGTTGCGGTCACGGGGTTGAGCCCGAGGCCGGAAAAGGCAAGCTCGCTCATATGGGTCTTGCCCAGGCAGACAAGCCCCGCCATCGTCGCGTTGCGCAGCACGGTTGCGTCGTGCGGCGGCACGCGCCCCGAGAGCAAGGCGCTACCGGCTTGGGTTGCCGTGCCCGCGCTGTCGAAGAGGTCCTTCCAGCTGATCGGCACCCCATCGAGCGGGCCGAGGCGCATGCCCGCCGCTGCGCGCTGCTGTGCCGCCCGTGCCTCGGCGCGGGCGCGCCCGGGCGTGACGGCCGAATAGATGTCATCCCGCCGGGGGTGTGTCTCGATTGCTTCGAGATAGGTCTCGCACAGGTCCAGCGGGGCGATCTCGCCCTGCCCGATGGCGCGCCCCAGCGCCGCCGCCTCCATCCAAAGCCAATCCCGCATCCTGTGCCCTCCATTCACCGGCGCGACGGTAACGGCGCAGGCGCGCATGGACAATCCCGCATCGCCCGCCATATTGAAACGCATGACGCAAGACAGCGATATCCTCATCGTCGGTGGCGGGCTGAACGGCCCGGCGCTGGCGCTTGCCCTTGCGCGGGCGGGATTGCAGGTGACGGTGGTCGACGCGCTTGCGCTCGAGGCGCGGCGCGCCAGCGGCTTTGACGGGAGGGCCTACGCGCTGGCACTGACCTCGGTCCGGCTCCTCAGATCCTTGGGTGTCTGGGCGCGCGTCGCCGAGCAGGCGCAGCCCATGCTGGAGATCAAGGTCTCCGACGGGCGCGCGGGCGAAGGCCCCTCACCCTTCTTCGTGCATTTTGATCACGCGGAGATCGAGGAAGGCCCGATGGGGCATATGCTGGAAGACCGGTTCCTGCGGCCGGCCCTGCTCGAGGCCATGACCGAGACGGCAGGAATCACGCATCTGTCAGATGCGCAAGCCATCGCTCAGGAGGTCACGCCCGACGGCGTGCGCCTCATCCTCGCGGATGGCCGGCACCTGAGCGGGCGCCTGCTGGTGGGCGCCGACGGGCGCAGTTCGGGTACGGCCGCGCGCGCCGGGATCACCCGCACAGGCTGGGCCTATGATCAGACCGCCCTTGTCGCCGCGATCGAGCATGAGCTTCCCCATCACGGCATCGCGCATCAGTTCTTCATGCCGCCCGGCCCGCTGGCGATCCTGCCGCTGCCGGGCAATGTCTCGTCCATCGTCTGGTCGGAATCGGCGGAAACGGCAGCCCAGTTCGCCGCCCTGTCGGATGAGGACTTCATCGAGGTGTTGCGCCCGCGCTTCGGTGACTTTCTGGGCGAAATCCGCCTGCGTGGCGCGCGCTATACCTATCCGCTTGGCCTCACACTGGCCGACAGGCTGGTGGACGGGCGCCTGGCCCTCGTGGGTGACGCGGCGCACGGTGTTCATCCCATCGCAGGCCAGGGGCTCAATGCGGGGCTGCGCGATGTGGCGGCGCTGGCGCAGGTGCTGGCTGAGGCCGCTCGCCGGGGCGAGGAAATCGCGGCGCCCGATGTTCTGGCGCGCTACCAGCAATGGCGGCGCTTCGATGTGGCCACGCTCGCCCTGACCACCGATCTGACCAATCGTCTTTTCTCCAACGACAACCCGCTCATGCGCGCGGCACGCGATATCGGCATGGGTGCCCTGGGGCAGATGCCCGGCCTGCGGCGCGCCTTCATCCGTGAGGCCGCGGGGCTGACGGGCGATCTGCCGGATCTCATGAGGTAGGTGCCTGTCAGCGGCCGCCCCGCTCGGCAGTGCCGGACGCCAGCACCACACGCAAAAGCCATCACCACGCGCGACGGGGCCGAATCTCAGGCAGGTTAGTCATGAAGATTTGGTCCGAAAGATGGCACGATCGCGTCTTGACCTGGCCTTCTTTCTCAACCGGTTGATTTCCAGGCAGTGGAGTTCCGGCAAGTTGTTGCCGAATCCTGAACAGTATGAGGCAAATCGCCGCAAAGGCTCCGTTGCAAAGGGTAAATCCGGCCCAAATCGAGCTTTCGGAAACAATTTGTTGCTGGAAATTCTGGCTAAATTTCGGAAAAATGGTGATACGGTCTTCCCGTGGACGCTGGTGATACCTATCTTCCGGCTCGAACAGACAGAAACGGTTTATTCTCCACTCAGCCAAGATGTCTTGAGGGAATAGGCAGACGTCCTGCGTAGTTGCCGCTTCGCAGTGTCATCGTTACTGCTGAAATGAGCTAGGTCAAGATGAGATCGTTCGGTATCTGGTAGAATGTTCCTGTTGCTGGGGGGCGACGATGAAAAACAGAGTTGTTGGAAATAACCTGATGGACGCGCTGATGCTGTTCCGTCCCATGGCGGTCGAAGGCCAGGGCCGTAACGCGATGAGCGTCGGCGGCGTTGCGCTGGATTACGGCACGAGGCCGCGTAGTCTTTACCGGATCTTCGGAAAGCGTGCCCTCGATGTGCTGATCGTGCTGCTCAGCTTGCCGATTACTTTGCCGGTCACCCTGATCTGCGCATTGGCGCTCTGGATCGAGGGGGGACAACCCTTCTATCGCCAGCAGCGTCTGGGCCTCGGGGGCCGCAGCTTCTCAATTCTGAAACTGCGGACCATGCGCCCGGATGCCGATCAGGTGCTGAATGCCTATCTGGCGGCTGACCCGGCCATGCGCGCAGAATGGGACGAGACGCAGAAACTTCGGAACGATCCCCGGATCACCCCGATCGGCGCGATGCTGCGCAAGACATCTCTGGATGAGTTGCCACAGTTCTGGAACGTGATGAAGGGTGACATGAGTGTCGTCGGGCCGCGTCCGATGATGACGGATCAGTTGCCGCTCTATCCTGATCCGCGCCCCTATTTCGACATGTTGCCAGGTATCACCGGGCAATGGCAGGTGTCCGATCGGAATGAAAGCAGCTTTGCGCATCGCTCGACGGTCGACGCCGAATACCACAGCAAGATGTCGTTCCTGACGGATTTGCGGATCCTCTTCCGGACAGTGGGTGTTGTCCTGCAGCGAACCGGCTATTGAGCAAGACTGGCAGGGGGCTGTCAGACGACAAGGACTCCGATATGCAAATGCATCTTCAAAAGCCTGACTTCAAAGCGCTTTCACACAGGCGTCCGAATCCCTATGGTAGGGGCGACATGGCCCGTTCGGACGACATGCGTGATCTGGCAGACACAGAGGCGCTGCCCAAAGCCCGCGGAAACACGGAAACCGGCATCCCCGATCTCTGGAATTCGCTGCAACTGGTGCTGCCCGATGTGCAGAGACATGCAAGCTCAGGCGCGCCGCTTGTGGATTATCACCGAGATCACCCGGCCTCGAAGGCATTTGACCTGCTGCGCACCCGCCTTGTGCAGGCGTTGCGCCAGAATGGCTGGAACAAGATTGCCGTTGTCGCCCCGACAACCGGCTGTGGTGCCACCTTCACGGCCGTCAATCTTGCGCTCAGCCTTGCGCGGGTGCCCGGATCCCGCTCGGTGCTGATTGATCTTGACCAGCGCGCCCCCGGTGTCGCCGCCACAATGGGCATTGACGGCGACTGGCCCATTGCCGATTTCCTTTCGGGGCGTTGCGAAACCGACGAGCATGTCATCCGCTGCTCGGATACACTGGCTCTTGCCCTCAACACGAAAACCAACCCCGATGCTGCCGAGCAATTGCATGACGACGTGACCACGGCCGTACTCGAGGATTGCATGGAAGAGCTTTCGCCCGATGTCGTCCTGTACGATCTGCCGGCGATGCTTGAATATGATGACATGGCCGCCTTCCTGCCGCAGGTGGATGGCGTCTTGCTGGTGACCGATGGCACCAGGACGACCAAGGCGCAGATCGAGGAATGCGAGCGCATCCTGGATGGTCAGACGCGGCTTCTTGGCGTTGTCCTCAATCGAGGGCGGAGCGCCCCGCATTGACGCTCTGTTCGCGCCGTCGGGGGTGAAAATTCTTCAGCAGCGCCCTATTTTCGCCGGGTTGGTGTGCTTGACACACAAAGAACCAGGCGCGCCATCTGATGGCAGCGCGAACGAGACATAGGGCATGAGACTTGGATCAGCTGCTTTCAATCGATGATCTGATCGACATGATCAAGCGTAGATTCAGGGTGATTGCATCAATCACCCTGCTCGGCATGATCGGTGCGTTTCTCTTCGCAGCCAGCCAGCAGCATCTCTACCAATCCACCGAGGTGTTGCAGGTGACGCGCCCTTCGATCGACGATGAACTGGCGCGCTCTACCGTCGATGGTTCTTCAGCGCGGCGGCTGCAACTCATCGAACAGCAGTTGATGACACGCGATACCGTGCTGGAAATTGCCGAAATGTTCGGGATTTTCGACGATGCCCCGGATCTGACCACGGGTGAGCGCGTGGGGCGCATGCGCGACTCGGTCGAGATTCGCGGTGTCGCCGCTGCCCGCGAAGGCTTTACCGATGATGGAACCATCTCGGTTCTGAGCATCACCGCCACCTTCGACACCCCTGAGCGCGCCCAGGGAGTAGCGCAGGAGTTTTCCCGTCGGACCCTCGAAATCAGCAGGACATCGCGCATTCGCAAGGCGCGCGAAACCCTTGATTTCTTCATCGAGGAAGAAGACAAGCTGCTCACGGAATTCGAGGCACTCGAACGCGAGGAAACCGCCTATCGGCTTGCCAATAACCTCACCATTGCCGGCGGGCTTGAAGCACGCCAGGCGCGCATCTCTTCGCTCAATGACGAAATCCTCAGTATCGAACGCGAGCGCATCTCCCTGCAACAGGCCCTCGCCCAGCTCGACCCGACGCAGCGCGCCGTGACGCTGGAACGGGCGCAAAGCGAGATCAATGCCCAGATCGAGGTCCTCGATCAGCAACAGGAGCTTCTGGAAGGCCGATTGGAAGCACTGGCCGAAGCGATCGAGATCACGCCCAGCATCGAGCGCGACCTTGCAAACTTCGCCCGTCGGCGCGACAACATTCAGGGCGAACTTGAGGTTATCTCTGCGCGCCGCGCTCAGGCCGAGGTGGGCGTGAAACTCGAAGAACAGAATCAGGCCGAACGGCTGACCGTGATCGAGCCTGCCGCCTTGCCCGACTATCCCGTGACCAGCAGCCGCAGGCGCAATGCCGTGCTAGGGACAGCCGCAAGCCTGATGGTCGCGCTTGGTGTCGCCTTCCTTCTCGATCTGCGCCACCCCGTCATCCGTACCGCGCGGCAGATGCACAACCGGCTCGGCATCACGCCTGTTGTGACCATTCCACCGCTCGAACCCACGCGGCGAAGCCGGCGCAACCTCGCCTCCGCCCGGATTGCCCTTGCCGGCTACGTTCACGAGGCCCGCAAGGGCCGGTTACCGCCAAAGGATACGGGTTAACCACCGCCCAGCGCGATCACCCGCTCCCAATGCCAATGGAGCGCCAGCAGCACGATCACAGCACCGATCACGCCGGTCAGGAGGTCATGCGGCCCGTCCCAGGCCCGGTGGCGACGGGCCAGCCAGATCAGGATCGGGTGCACAAGGACCATCGAAAGCCCCAGCGCCACCAGCGCACCCAAAAGCCCGAATTGCATGATCCCCACAAGCAGAAAGATCACCTGGATCACCGCCCGGCTACCCGAAAAGACGAAGAACCGTCTCGAATCTCCCGCCGCCAGCGCCGCCTGATCATAGGTCATGCCGATCACCTGCGGGATCATCCCGCAGGCCAGCACCACCACGATCGCCCCCGCCTGCGCATAGCGGTCATCATAGAGGATATCGACAAGCCAAGGCCCCGCGAAGGCCATCACCGCCAGCAACGACAGAATGCCACCGCTCATCGCCATGCGCAGCCGGTGCAGCTTCCGGCGGTTTTCCGCTGCGGCGGCGGGCGGTTGTTCGCGATAGACAGGGATCATCAGTCGCTGGTTCACCGCATGGCCCAGAAGCAAGGGAAAGGAGGCCAGAAAATACCCGATATTGTAGATGCCCAGCATGTCGAGGCTCAGAAACCGGCCCAGGATGGCCTTGTCCCCTTGCGAACTGACAAACCAGAACGCGGTGCTGAGAAAGATCCATTTGCCGAAATGGATCAACTCGCCCCCCGCCTCGCGCTCCCACATGAGCCGGTTGCGCTGCCCCGGCAGGAAGAAATGCATCAGCACCAGCTTGGCCGCCGCCGTGATCACCCCGCCAATCACCAGCGCCAGTACCGAGCGGGTGATCCAGGCAAGGACGATCATGGCAAGAATGCCGATGAACTGGCTTGCCAGGTCAAGCAGGGTCACCCGTCCGACCAGCAGATGCCGATGCGCCGTCTCGATCCGGGTGGGGTTGAACCCGGCAATCACCAGCGCGACCCCTGCAATGGGCAGATAAAGCGTCAGCTCCGGTGCGTTGTAAAGCTGCGCCATCGGCCAGGCCAGCAAACAGGCCCCGCCCCAGAGCAGAAAGCCCCGGATCACCTGGATGGTCCAGGCCGTGTCGAGAAAATGCTGATCGTCGCCCCGCTTGCTCTGGGCGATGGCCGGGCCGATGCCGACATCGGAAAACATCATCAGCCCCACCGTGACCACACCGACCAGCGCCATGATGCCGAAGGCCTCCGGGAAAAGCAGGCGCGCGAGGATCAGATTCGATGCAAGCCGCAGAAACTGCGAGCCGCCATAACCAAGCACCAGCCAACTGGAGCTGCGCAAGACCCGAGCCAGAAGCCGGTTCCCCCGGAAAGCGTCGGACAGGCTCGGCATGATGGTGGCTCCGGTGGTCCAGGATGGATGCTGAAAAGCGTAGTTTGCCCCGCAAGGCCGGTCAACGAAAGCCCCGCTCAGGGCTGTCACTTCCCCTTGCCTGTCGCATAATGGTGCCGTTCTCCGGCGATCGTGGCCCTTTGGGCTGTGTGCTCTTTTGTCCGCCCCCGCAACCGGCTACCAAGTAGTGGTATATCCGAAGGCCCCGCCCCCTTGACCATTGCCTATATCCTCAACACCTATCCCCAACCGTCGCACAGCTTCATCCGGCGCGAGGTGCTGGCGCTCGAGGCGGCGGGACTGGATGTGATACGCATCGCCATGCGCCGGCCCAGCATGCCGCTGGTCGACCCGGCCGATCACGCCGAAGAGCAGAAGACCGATTATCTGCTCGAGCGGGGTGCGACGCATCTGGCCCTCGCCACGCTCCAGCGCCTCATTCGGTCACCCGGCCCGGCGCTGCGCGCCCTGCGCCTCGCCTTGCGGATCGGCGCGCGCGCCCCGCAAGGGCGTCTGCGCCATTTGATTTACCTTGCCGAAGCCTGTGCCGTTGCAAATCGCTGCGACGGGCTGGGCATCACCCATATGCATGCCCATTTCGGCACCAATTCAGCAGCCGTCGCAATGCTTGCGCATGTGGCGGGCGGCCCGTGCTACAGCTTCACGGTGCATGGCCCGGAGGAATTCGATGCGCCCCTTGCCCTGTCACTGGGCGACAAGATCAGCCGCGCCGCCTTCACCGTCGCGATCAGCCAGTTCGGCCGCAGCCAGCTTTGCCGCTGGGCGCGCCCGGAAGACTGGCCGCGGATCAGGATCGTTCATTGCGGCATTGAGCCCGGGAAATTCCCCGCGCCCGTGGGCATCAAGCCGGGGCCGCCCCGGCTCGTCTCCATCGGGCGCTTCTCCGAACAAAAGGGGCAGCTTGCGCTCATCGAGGCCATGCACCTGATCGTCCGGAAACACCCTGACGCCCATCTCAAGCTGATCGGTGATGGCGAGATGCGCCCCCTGATCGAGGCCGCCATCGCGAAGGCCGGTCTTGGCGCGCAGATCACCCTCACCGGCTGGCTCTCCGAGGCCGATGTCCGTGACGCCCTGGCCGAGTGTCACGCGCTCGTCATGCCCAGCTTTGCCGAAGGCCTGCCCATGGTCATCATGGAGGCCATGGCCGCAGGCCGCCCCGTGATCGCCACCTATGTCGCCGGCATCCCCGAGCTTGTCGTGGACGGGCAGACCGGCTGGCTCGTTCCGGCAGGTGACGCAGAGGCGCTGGCCCGGGCCATGGAAAGGCTCGCAGGCACCGACTGCACCGCTCTCGCCGAAATGGGCCGGAAGGGACGCGCCCGCGCGCTCGAGCGTCATGACGCCACTGTCGAGGCCGCCAGACTCGCAGGCCATTTCGTAAAGGCCCGCACAGGCTGACGCCTTCAGGTTTTTCTTGCAGGTTTCTTCCTGCAGGTTTCTTCTTGGCAAAAATACCCGGATCCCTTCAGGCGACACCCGCGCGCAGGATATCGTGGATATGCACGAGACCCTGCAACCTGCCTGCCTCATCCACGGCAAAGAGCGCACTGACCTTGCGGGCGTTCATCAGCCCCAGCGCTTCGGAAAGAAGTGCGGCGGGTGAGATGCTCAGCGGATCCATGGTCGCGACCTCACCGGCAGTGCGCCCCATCAGGTCGTCCATGTTGCGCCGCAGATCGCCATCGGTGATCACGCCGATGAGCCCTTCACCATCCGTAACCGCCGCCACGCCGAAGCCCTTGGCGGTCATCTCCAGCAAGGTCTCACTCATCGGTGTGTCCGGCGTGACCACGGGCAAAGCCGCGCCCTTGTGCATCACCGCCGAAACGGTCAGCAATTGCGCACCAAGCGTGCCGCCGGGATGAAAATCCAGAAAGTTCTCCCGCTCGAAGCCGCGCAGCGTCATCAACGCCACGGCAAGCGCATCGCCGAGCGCCATGGTGCAGGTGGTCGAGGTGGTGGGTGCCATCCCGATCCCGCAGGCTTCGGGGGCGTTCGGCAGGTCGAGCAGATGATCCGCCTGCCGCCCCAGCGTGCTGTCGGGCCTCTTGGTGATCGCCACGAGCGGCACGGCAAAGCGCTTGGCATAGGCAATGATATCAGCGAGTTCCTTCGTTTCTCCGGAGTTGGAAATCAGGATCAACGCATCGGCCCGCGTGATCATCCCCAGATCACCGTGGCTCGCCTCACCGGGATGCACATATTGCGCGGGCGTGCCGGTACTGGCCATGGTCGCGGCGATCTTGGCGGCCACATGGCCCGATTTGCCCATGCCCGAGACGATCACCCGCCCGGTGACCTGCAAAAGCGCCTCGACCACCGCATCGAAATCGGCGGGCAACCGCTCGCGCATGGACGCAAGCGCGTCACCTTCCACCTGCAGCACTGTGCGGGCAATCTCGCTCGGGCTCTGGTTCTGGCTCATATCTGCTCCGTATTTTCCGGCCCGCTATAGCCCGGGCGAAGCGCGCCGCCAAGCCTCAGAGGAAACCCATGTGGCGCGTGCCCCGCGCCCGGGCCAGGGCGATCTGCTTCTGGCGTTCGCGAAACCGGGCCTTGTCCGCCGCCGTGGTCTCCTGCACGCAATGACGGCACGATACGCCCTGCTCATAATCGGTCCGTTCCATATCCTCGGGCAGGATCGGGCGGCGACAGGCATGACAGAGCAGATGCGGCCCCTCGCGCAGCCCGTGTTCCACCGACACCCGCCCATCAAAGACGAAACAGGCACCCTCCCATCTGCTTTGCTCCGCGGGCACCTCCTCGAGATATTTCAGGATGCCGCCCTTGAGGTGATAGACCTCCGCCACCCCCTTGCTCAGCAGGTAATTCGTGGATTTCTCGCAGCGGATGCCACCGGTGCAGAACATGGCGATACGCTTGTTGTGAAACCGCGCCTTGTTGGCCTCCCACCATGCGGGAAACTCACGAAAGCTGGCCGTTTGGGGGTTCACTGCGCCCTTGAAGCTGCCGATGGCCACCTCATAATCGTTGCGCGTGTCGATCACCGCCACATCGGGCGCGGCGATCAGCGCGTTCCAGTCGGCGGGCGCCACGTAATTGCCAACGCTTGCGCGCGGATCCACATCGGGTTGCCCCATGGTGACGATCTCGCGCTTCACGCGCACCTTCAGCCTGCGAAACGGCTGGGTGCTGGCAGTGCTTTCCTTCCACTCCAGATCGGCACAACCCGGCAAGGCACGGATATGCGCGAGCACCTCATCCACCGCCGCGCGTGAGCCGGCGATTGTTCCGTTGATCCCTTCATGCGCCAGCAGCAATATGCCGGTAATCCCGCGCGCGCAGCACAGCCGCGCCAGCGGCGCGCGCAGCGCCGCCGGGTCGTCGAAACGGGTGAAATGATAGAGTGCCGCAACCGTGAGCATGGCCTGTCCTCTAAGGTCTTGCGACGTCCTCGGCAAGGGTCGGTTGCGCGTCGTCTGGTCCGCAATCGGGCAAGGCCCAGACCAGCTTGCGATAGTCGAAGCCCTGCACGAGTGTCGGTTTGACCACCGCGAAATAAGGCGAAATGTCAAAGTCACGCGGCACAAAAAGGGAATGATGCCGGATATGAAAGATCTCGCGCTCGGCAAGAGCGCGTAACCGGCCCACAGTGCGGATTTCCGGCAGGATGGGATAGCGAATGGACTGGAACGCCTCGGCAACCAGCGACGAACAGATCGCCCGCGTCGGATCGCCCGAGCCGATGGCCAGCATCCGCCGCCGCCACTGCACCGGAACGGGCGGGGTAGGAAGTAAGTAGCGCGCCAGATCCCATATGTTGCGCATGTCATACTTCAGTCCGAGCCGACCGATCATGAAGGCAGTGACGGCGCTCGAATCCTGCGCTGTCAGGCCAACGGGGCGGCATATCCGAGTATTGTGTGAGGCATATTTCGACAGCGCCACAGATTCTGACAGGGTCGCAATGGAAACAAATGGTTATAGCGAGAGATATCATACAAGATCGCCACACATAAGGTTGGTTCATAGTAATTGCAAAATAGGAACAAGGGGCGATAT
>SLDH01000201.1 GCA_007125415.1 Roseovarius sp. | reverse complement strand
CTCTATCCAGTTGAGCCACGGAGCCTCGCCTCTCATGTCATACGGACAGGCGGATGTGGACTTCAAGTGAAAATTGGGGTGCCAGCACGCGCAGAGTGGCGCTCTCTGTGACTGCCTTGCGCATGAGGAACCTATCGTTCTGAGCAGGGTTCGGGAGCGCCGGTGCCAAACCGCCTCTTGAAGATCGTAATGATATAACGTATCAAAAATCAGTCACGTATCCGATGCGTCCATGAGGGAGGCTGACACGAATGCAGACCCTTGAGCCGAGGCTACCTGTGACATTGCTCACCGGCTTTCTGGGCGCGGGCAAGACCACCGTGCTGAACCATCTGCTTGATGATCCGCAAGCAGGTCGAATTGCCGTCATCGTCAATGAATTCGGCGATGTCGGGCTTGATCACGATCTGGTGGAAGCGTCGACCGAGGAGATCATCCTGATGGACTCGGGCTGTCTGTGCTGCTCGATCCGCGGAGATCTGTCACGCACCATGGCCAATCTGACGGCACGCAGACAAAGCGGTGAGTTGACTTTCGACCGCGTGGTCATCGAAACGACCGGTATCGCCGATCCGGGGCCGGTTCTGCACTCGTTGGTCATCGACCAGGCGATTGCGCCGCGGTACCGGCTGGACGGTGTGGTGACCGTCGCTGATGCGGCAACGGGGCCGCATATTCTCGACACCCAGTTCGAAGCGGTCAACCAGATCGCGATGGCGGACCTGATCGTCATCTCCAAGGCCGACCTGGTCACGCCTGAAGCGCTTGAGCGGTTCCGTGCACGGCTTGCCGATATCAATGGCACGGCGAAGATGCTCTGTGCCGATCATGGCAAGGTGCCAGCCGCCAGCCTTTTCGGCCTCTCGGCCATGCGCGCTGACGTGACGCGCACGGGCCTTTCGGATTGGCTGGGCGCCGCGGCTAAACCCGATCCGCTCGCCGGCCTGTCGGGCTTTGCGCCGAAGGCGCGCCCCGCTCTCGAGCCGTCATCGCTTGCGCATCATGCCAACCGTATCAGTTCGGCCGCGATCGAGCTTGAGGGGCCCATCCCGGCCAGTGTCTTTGATTTCTGGCTGGATACGCTTGTAGCGCTCAAGGGGCCGGATCTGCTGCGGATGAAGGGCATCGTGCATGTTGAAGGCATGGACTGGCCCTTCGTCTTTCATGGGGTGCAGCACATCTTCGACGCGCCGGTGCCGCTGAAATCCTGGGCTGGCGATGAGAAGGTGAGCCGTGTCGTCGTCATCGCGCGCGATATGGCCGAGGAAGATCTTCGGGGCAGCCTCGAGACCTTGCGCATGCGTCAGGAAAGCGAGGGGCGGGCGGTGGCGGGCATGATGAGCGATAGTGCTGCCATGCCGTTCTGAATGCCAATCCCCCGTCGTGCAGTGCCTGCCGCCGAACCGATACGAACAGAACCGAGTGAAGCAATTCAGAAATGAGGTCAAAATGAAGGATCAAGACACCCGACTACCCGTCACCGTATTGTCCGGCTTTCTGGGTGCCGGGAAGACCACGCTGCTCAACCGTGTTCTGAACAACCGCGAAGGGCGGCGCGTGGCGGTCATCGTGAACGACATGTCGGAGGTGAATATCGATGCTGATCTGGTGCGCGAGGGTGGCGCCAATCTCAGCCATACCGATGAGACGCTTGTCGAGATGTCCAATGGCTGCATCTGCTGCACCCTGCGCGATGATCTCCTGCAGGAGGTGCGCAAGCTCGCCAATGACGGTCGGTTTGACTATCTGCTGATCGAATCCACCGGCATTTCGGAGCCGCTACCCGTGGCCGCCACCTTCGATTTCCGCGATGAGGAAGGCGTGAGCCTCTCGGATGTGGCGCGGCTCGATACGATGGTGACCGTGGTTGATGCGGTCAACCTGTTGCAGGACTATTCGAGCCATGACTTCCTGTCGGATCGTGGTGAGACCATGGGCGAGGATGATGAGCGCACGCTGGTCAATCTGCTCGTGGAGCAGATCGAATTTGCCGATGTGGTGATCCTCAACAAGGTGGCCGATGCCGGACCGGAGCGCACGGATGCCGCGCGCAAGATCATCCGCAGCCTGAACGCCGATGCGCAGATCATCGAGACCAACCATTCCGAAGTGACCTCCGAGACGATCCTCGACACCGGACTGTTCGATTTCGAGCGCGCCCATGAGCATCCGATGTGGGCCAAGGAGCTTTACGGCTTTGCCGATCATGTGCCCGAGACGGAGGAATATGGCGTGGCGAGCTTCGTCTATCGAGCGCGCCGGCCGTTTGATCCGCAGAAGATCCATGATGTCCTGAATGGCCCCCTGCCAGGCGTGATCCGCGCCAAGGGGCATTTCTGGCTTGCCACGCGGCCCGACTGGGTGGCGGAGTTCTCGCTGGCGGGGGCCTTGTCGAGTGTGGCACCGCTGGGCACCTGGTGGGCGGCTGTGCCCATGGAGCGTTGGCCCGATCATGAGGGTGCGCGCACCTACCTCGCCAGCCATTGGCAGGAACCCTGGGGCGACAGGCGTCAGGAGATCGTCTTTATCGGGGCCGGGATCGACTGGCCCGCGATCAAGGCGCGGCTCGATTCCGCGCTGGTGCCCGAACATGAGGCGCCGGGACCGGACGCGCTCCCCGATCTGCCGGACCCCTTTCCGCTCTGGCGGCGCGCGGAGCCGGCGGCATGAGCCTCGATCAGGCCTTGACATCAGGGCGCATTGCCGACGCCGTAACCGAAGCTGATTATCTCGACGGCCTGCAGGCGATCCGTGCGCCGCACTGCGCCGCCGTGATCTGGCGGCGCGCGCCTGAGCCGGGCTTTCAAGCCTGGATCGACGCGCTGCCGCCTGAACAGTTGCCCGCTGCCCGCGTCATGCTGCGCCCCCATGATGTGCGCGCCGCCGTGACCTCACTTTGCGACAGCGCGAACACCCCGCCCGGGGCGGAGCGCCAGCGCCTGATCGATGACATCGCCGCACATGCCGAATTCTTCGCGGGCCTGATGCAGGTGGCGTTCCTGCGCCTGCGCCTTGACGTGGTGACCACAAACGCCTGCCGCAAGTTCCACATCGATGCGGTGACGGCGCGGCTGATCTGCACCTATCGTGGCCCGGGCACCCAATACGCCCCTGCCGAGGCGGCGGACGATCACGCCGCCATCAGCACCGTGCCAATCGGCGCGCCCATCATCCTGCGCGGCACGCTTTGGCCCACACGCCCGGCGACGAGCCTGAGACATCGCTCGCCGCCGATCGAAGGAACGGGGGAGACACGGCTCATGCTCGTGCTCGACCCGGTAGAGGGCTCCCCACAAATCACACAGACGAGACTCCACTGAAGCCAGAAAAGGGAGGAAAGACATGAAAACCCGCGCCGCCATCGCATGGGAGCCGAACAGGCCCCTGGAAATAGAAGAGATTGATCTGGAAGGCCCCAAGGAGGGTGAGGTGCTGGTGCGCATCGTCACCACGAGCCTGTGCCACACGGATGTGTTCACCCTCTCGGGCGAAGACCCGGAGGGACGCTTCCCCTGTATCCTCGGGCATGAGGGCTGTGGCATTGTCGAGGAGGTGGGCAAGGGCGTCACCTCGGTCGTACCCGGTGATCATGTGATCCCGCTCTATGTGCCGGAAGATCCCAACTGCCCCTATATCAAATCGGGCAAGACGAACCTCTGCCAGACGATCCGCAAAACCCAGGGTGAAGGCGTCATGCCCGATGGCACGTCGCGCTTTTCCTACAAGGGCAAGCCGATCCTGCATTACATGGGCACCAGCACGTTCAGCGAATACACCGTGCTGCCGGAAATATCGGTTGCGAGGATATCGAAGGAAGCGCCGCTGGCCAAAGCCTCGGTCATGGGTTGTGCCGTGCCCACGGGAATGGGCGCGGTGCGCAACACCGCCAAGGTGGAACCCGGCGCAACCGTTGCGGTTTTCGGCCTCGGTGCCGTGGGCATGGCCGTGATCCAGGGGGCGGTGATGAGCGGCGCCTCGCGGATCATCGGCATCGATACCAACCCGTCCAAGTTCATGCTGGCCAAGGCGCTGGGCGCGACCGAGTGCATCAATCCAAAGGACCACGACGAGCCCATTCAGAATGTTCTCGTGGAGATGACCGATGGCGGGCTTGATTACACCTTCGAGGCCGTGGGCAATGTCAACACGATGCGCGCGGCGCTCGAGGCCTGTCACAAGGGCTGGGGCGAAAGCACGGTGATCGGTGTCGCAGGCGCCGGGCAGGAGATTTCCACCCGGCCGTTCCAGCTTGTCACCGGACGGGTCTGGCGCGGCACGGCCTTTGGCGGGGTGCGCGGGCGCAGCGAATTGCCGGGCATGGTGGACGAATGGCTGCGCGGTGATTTCGATATCGACCCCTATATCACCCACCACATGCAGCATGATCAGATCAACACCGCCTTTGACTTGCTGAAGGCCGGTGAGTCCATCCGCTCGGTCGTGCATTTCCGCCCCGGCGAAACGATGACCGTGAACACGCTCCCGGGCAAGATCGTCCCGGCATGACAGGCAAACGCGCACCGCTGCCTCGGGACGAGCGGTCACGAGGCTCGGTGACTGCGCGAAACCGTGGCAAGACGGGGCTGAAGCTCAGGCGGCGGCAGGAAGACCCGATGAGTGAGTTCGACCGGCTGCCCGCCGAGCTGCGCCTTTGGCTCGCCCGGGCGATCCTGCCGTGGCGGCCACGCTCGGTGCGCCTTGTCTATGAGCGGGCGCTTGCGCGGACGCGAAATCCGACCTGCGCGCTGCAGGAGCTTGACCACCTGCAGGAAAGGCTTGTCGCACAGGATGCGCGCATGGTCTGGGGCCGTCACCATCCTTCCGCTGCGAAAACCTGCTCGGAATCCTGATGCCATGGTGATGGAGGCAGAACAGACCGGCAAGCGATATGCGCCGCGCCATGGCGGGTAAATGTGTGGCCAAGCTGACGGCGCGCGCCTCGGTGCATGTCGCGCAGATGGCCGGTTGGACTGAAGGTCTCAGTCGTTCTCCGCGCCGCCCTTGCGTGCGTTGCGCTCGGCCTGTGCGCGCTCCAGCGCCGCGTTCAGATAATCGAATTTGCTGAGCGTGCCGGCGTTTCCCGTGGCCGGGGAAGATCCGGCTGGCGCGGCCTTGGCCCGTGCCTCGCGCGCCTGACGGTTGGCAATGTCGCGTGCCCGGTCACGACGGTTGCGCAGACGGCTGACAAGATCGGAAAGGTCACGGTCTGCAAGGCCGCCCAGTACCGGATGACGCGCCATATCGGCCATCTGCTGCTCATCGGCATCGAGCGCGCGCTGTTCTTCGGCACTTGCCGCGAGGTTGGGATCGTTCGTCGGATCGGTCATTGCAGTTCTACTTTCCTCATGCCCGCCTGTAAGCGCCTCGCGTTGCTAGCATGGATCAACCCTGCTGCAAAGGCCATGGCCGCTTCCTGATGGAGTTCGCAGCCTTCCCGCTACAGGGGCCAGAAAAGGAGCAGGAGGGGGATACTGACCGCCGCCACCAACACCTGAAGGGGCAGGCCGAGTTTCCAGTAATCCCCGAACCCGAAGCCGCCCGGGCCCAGAATCAGGGTGTTGTTCTGATGCCCGATCGGGGTCAGGAAGGCGCAGGATGCACCGATGGCCACCGCCATGAGGAAACTGTCGGGATTCACGCCGAGTGCCGTCGCGATGCCCAGTGCGATGGGGCAAAGCACGGCAGCCGTGGCCGCGTTGTTCATCACATCCGACAGGAGCATGGTTGTCACCAGCACCACCGCGAGCGCTATGATGGCATCCCCTCGCGCGATGGTTTCCACCAGAAAACGCGCCAGCAGATCGGCAGCACCCGTGGCCTGCATCGCGCCTGCCACCGGGATGAGGGCCGCCAGCAGCACGATCACCGGCCAGTCTATCGATCTATAGACCTGCCTTGGTGGGACGGTGCGCAACAACATGGAGGCGATGAGACCCAGAGTGAAAGCCGCCGCCGCAGGCAGCAGGCCGAAGGTGACAAGGCTCACCGAGCCCAGCATGATCGCCCCGGCAAGGAGCGCCATGCGCTTGTCGGGGATGCGCAGGTCGCGCTCGCCCAGGGGCACACAGCCTGTCTCATTCGTGAATTCGGCCATCACCTCGACCGGGCCTTGCATCAGCAGTAGATCGCCCGATTTCAGCTTGAGCGTGCGCAGGCGCGTGTGCGGCGCCCGACCTTCGCGCGCAACCGCCAGAAGGTTGAGCCCGTAGCGGGTGCGCAGCCGCAGGTCGCTGGCAGACCGGCCGACGATATTGGAACCAGGCAGCACGGCCAGTTCGCGCAACACGATATCCTCGTCGCGTTTGGTGTCGCTGTCTTCCCCGCCGTCCGCTTCCTTTGCTTCCTTTCTCGCGGCTTCTTCTTTGCTTTTTGTCGCGGCTG
>SLDH01000208.1 GCA_007125415.1 Roseovarius sp. | reverse complement strand
TCCAGCAGGCCAAGCGCCTGCGCCTTGCGCGCCGCGTGGCCCGAGGTTTCGGACATGTCCGTTGCGATGAACACCTTGCGCCAGCGCTCGCCGGTCTTCGAATTGGCCATCAGGACCGGTCGTCCGCCCGTGCGGGTGACGCGCTCGATCGTCGTGCCGACGAACACGTCGCGCAGGAACTGCCGCCGATGCGCCCCCATGACGATCAGATCGGCCTCGCGAGCGCTGGCTTCTTCCACGATGACATGGAAGGCGTGGCCCGTGGCCACCGCAACCTCGCAGGCGATCGGCTTGCCGAAGCCCGTGACCTGCTTTTTCAGATAAGCCTCGGCGCTCCGGATTTCATCGCGCATCCGGTCTTCGAGCAGGTCGTCTTCGACCACATGCAGAACGCACAGCGCCGCACCGGAAGCCTCCGCAAGCTGCAACCCGCGCTGGACGGCCGGTTTCGAGCGGGACGAAAGGTCGGAGGTAACGAGAATGGATTTCAGCATGGGCGTCCGGGCTTCTGGTCAAATGTCGAGTTTCATTGCGGTATTGCATTGAAACAAAATCGAGAAAACCCGAAAGCGCCCGGATTGCATCCACGCATTGCAACTTCTTGCTCTGGCCTTGCTCGCGACCCTGCGTGACATGGCGACGATCCTTGAGACGATTGCGCTTTTTCAGGGGCTGGTTCTGGGGGTCTGGCCCGATGACCCGGTGGGCCTGCTGGCGGGTTAGGTTGCTATCCTGATCGGCCTCACGCTACTGGTGCGTGGGCTGGAGATGAGCCTCTTTCCCATCGGCGAGGCGCTGGCCGATGCCATGGCGCGGCGCGGCCATCCGTTCTGGCTGATGGGATTCGCCTTTGCCCTTGGCTTCGGCAGCACCGTGGCCGAGCCTGCATTGGCGGCCGTTGCCGCGCAGGCGGCGAGTGCCATGGTCGCCGATCCCGATTTCCCGGCGAGCGAGGCGCAACTGGCAGCGCTGACCGTGCAGATCCGCTACGGCGCGACCGCTGCCCTGATCGAGCCGACACTGGCGGCCACGGCGGACCGGGTGCGCGACCTGAGCGGCGGCACGGTGCCGATCATCGCGGCCTATGGCGTGGCCGTGGCCGAAACGCTGCCCGGACGCAGCGGGCTGGCCGACGGGTTCGGGATGATCGTGCTGGCCATGATCTGCTCGGGCATCTCGGTGTTGGCCGCTGCCATACTGACGGAAATCATCCGACGCCGGGCGTCCGTCGCTCGTGATACCGAAAGGGGGAACTCATGAAGTTCAAACTGATCCTTGCCTTCCTGCCCGACGCCCATCTTGACGAGGTGCTCAAGGCCGCACGCGCCGCCGGGGCGACAGGCTCCACCGTCATCACTTCGGCGCGAGGTGAGCCCCGCGAGGTATATTTCATCGCTTCGGGAGCTGTCGAACTTGAAAACGCCGGTCAGAAAAGCAAGCTGGGCCGCGGCGAGATGTTCGGACAACTGGCCCTTTTGAGCCGCCAGATTCGCCGGACCCAGATCACGGCGATCAGCCACACAACCCTGCTTGTGCTGGACGAGGCCCGCTTCCGCCGCCTTCTGCAACGCAGTGAGGCGATGCGTATCGCGGTCAAGGAGAGCGCAGAAAAGCGCGGGCTTTCGATTGAAAGCCTGAATATTGATCCCCCGAGCACAAGCGGCTGACTTCAGCTCAAGCCATATGCTGCGCGTGAAATGCCGCAGTTCCACCGTCGGCCTTCCGCCCTTCGTGTCGATGACACTACGATTGCGAGGAACTTCGCCGCGCTTGTGGTAAAAGCTCACGGCGTTTGGCATTGCCTATCAGATAAATCGCTGCATCGTTTTCGGTTACCTGACAATATTCCGCGATGTAGACATTGGCGCGAAAATCTAAGTCTCTTGGTCGCTACATCGTCACTTTCAGATGCCAAAACGGAGGCCCGGCGTGTCAGCAATATTTTTCATTTGCCCAAGACCGCAAATTGAAGGGCTTTTCGTGCCTTAGGCACCACAAAAATGATGCAGATGCCAGTCTTGCCCGTCAGATGTTCTATTGAAGGCTGGATAGGTTCCAATACACGCCGGATACCACATGGACAGCAAAGGGGTGGCTGGGATGACAGGAAAGCCTCAAAGCCCCTGAAGCGGAACACGACCGTCTCCAGCTTCGCCAAGGTGGCGCCTTTCGCGAGGGCAAACCGGGTGCGCCGGGGGTGGTGGTCTTGAGTGATGTTCTGCAGCCATGTCTAGACCGTCACCCGAAGAGTTGGCTTGAAGCGAGCGCGGCGTGGCAATTCGGGATTGTTCGTGCCTTTCGGCTGCTTTTCCCTATGTTAACATTTGGAGTGAAAAAATCGGGATTATCTGGAGCGTTGCCGGCCATGGTCCGACAACTGATTTTGGCGGTCATTGTCTGCGCAGGCACAATCGCGCTGTGGGTTTCCTATGTGCCATCGGCATCCGCGTTTCTGGAGCGTGCAGGCGTGCTGAGTTTCCTCGGCATTACGGCCTCCGCTGAGGCAGATGCGGGGCAGGATGCGGGTATCCAGGACGAGGCTATTCGGGTGATCGCTGAGCCAGTACGCTTAAAGGCGTTGGCCGACCGGATCACCGCTATCGGGGATGGCCAGGCCCGACGGACCGTCACGGTAAGAAGCGAGGTGCCGGGGCGCATTACGGAGTTCTCGGTAACTTCGGGTGAATATGTCGAGGTGGATGCCGAGCTTGCCCGGCTTGACGATGAGGCAGAACGGATCGCCGTTGATCGTGCCGAGATCATGCGGGAGGACGCGGCGCGCGATCTGGAGCGCCTGTCGCAACTGGCTGGAACTGGCGCAGTCACAGATGTGCGGTTGCAAGAAGCGCAACTCGCGATGCTCACTGCCGAACTCGAAGTCGAAGAGGCGAGTTACGACCTTCGGCAACGGGTCATCCGCGCGCCCATCGCGGGTTGGATCGGTGTCATAGACGTCGAAGTCGGTGAGCGTGTCGACAGTCAGGAACGCCTCGCGCGGATCACCGACCGGACGACGATCCTCGTTGATTTCCGTGTTCCCGAACGGGTGATCGGCCGTATCGAGGTGGGCCAGCCGATCGAGGTGATACCGCTGGCGATGCGAGACATCGATCTGTCGGGACGCGTGCGCGCCATCGACAATGTCGTGGACCGTGCCAGCCGCACCCTTCGAGTGCAGGCCGAGGTTGATAACCACGAAGACATGCTGCGCGGCGGGATGGCATTTTCCGTCGCCATGGAGTTTCCTGGCGACATTCTGCCCGCGGTCGACCCTCTTGCCCTGCAATGGTCGCGTGACGGCTCATTCGTATGGGCAGTCCGGGATGGCCAGGCCGTCCGCGTTCCGGTCCTGATCCGCCAACGCAGGCCAGATGCAGTATTGGTGGAGGGTGAGCTTGACGATAGCGACATCGTGGTGACAGAGGGCTTGCAGGATCTGCGCCCCGGAACACCTGTGGAGGTGACCAATCAGCCTGATGAGGCACGAGCGGCTGCGCAGCGCGATCTTGAGTGGCGCAAACTTTGAACGAGGGCAGGAGATGACCGGGAAGGCGCAATCGGGCCGTGCACTGGACGCGAAAAGTACCGGAGGTGTCGCTCTCTTTGTTAGCCGCCCGATCCTGGCTCTTGTTGTCTCATCGCTGATCATTATTGCCGGGCTGGCCAGCCTTTTCGGAGTGGAAATTCGCGAGCTGCCGAATGTCGATCGCCCGGTGATCACCGTCACCACCCCGTTTTCAGGTGCTGCGCCAGAAACCATCGATCAGGAAGTCACCAGACGGGTCGAAGGCGCGATTGGCCGGGTTGCCGGTGTCAAGTCGATCTCGTCAAGCTCAAGGTTCGGCCGCAGCCGGATCGTGGTCGAATTCAACGACGGCGCCAATGTGGATGTCGCAGCGGCCGAACTGCGCGACGCGCTGGCAAGGATTGCAGGGGATTTTCCCGATGAAGCGGAAGACCCTCAGGTGGTCAAGGCCGATGCAGACAGCCAGCCCGTTCTGCGGATTGCGGTCACATCGGACGGTCGATCGCCGCAGGAGCTGACACAATTGGTGCGCGATCGGGTTGAAGACCGGCTGTTGTCCATTCCCGGCGTTGCTGACCTGCAGATATACGGTGATCGTGATCCGATCTTTCGCGTCGATGTCGATCAGAAGGAACTCGCCAGCCGCGGTCTGACACTGGCCGACCTGGGGCGTGCCCTGCAAAACGCTGCTTTCGATGCGCCCTCCGGAGATCTTTCCGGGACGCGCCAGACGATCAACGTCCGTACGACAGCGGCAATCAGCACGCCAGAGGCTTTCGAGGAACTGCGCCTGGCACCCGATGTGATCCTGGCTGATGTCGCGAAGGTGACACTGGGGCCTGCACCCAACGAAACACTGTTGCGCGCCAACGGACAGGCCGGGCTGGGGATGGGCATCATCAGGCAATCCAATTCGAACACGCTGGAGATTTCGCGTGATGTGCGCGCCACCGTGGACCAGTTGCAAAACACCTTGCCGGCTGATGTCAGCATCTTCGTCACCTCCGACGATGCGCGGTTCATCAACGGTGCCATCAGGGAGGTTCTCAAGACTCTTGCCATTGCCACGGGCATCGTCGTGGCGGTCATCTTTCTGTTCCTGCGCGATGCGCGAGCAACCTTGATTCCCGCCATCACCATGCCGGTTGCCCTGATCGGCACGCTGGCCGCCGTTTATCTGGTCGGGTTCTCGGTGAATATCCTGACGCTGCTGGCGCTGGTGCTGGCCACCGGGATGGTGGTGGATGATGCAATTGTGGTGCTCGAAAACATCGTGCGCAGGCGTGGTGAGGGCATGGGGCCAAGAGCTGCTGCCGTGCTCGGCACGCGTCAGGTTTTCTTTGCCGTTGTCACCACGTCGGCCACTTTGGCGGCGGTCTTTATACCCCTGTCGTTCCTGCCGCGGCAGGCCGGTGGCCTTTTTCGCGAGTTCGGCTTCACACTGGCGATGGCGGTCATGCTGTCATCGATCGTGGCGCTGACCCTTTGCCCGGTGCTGGCGAGCCGGCTCCTTGCCGCAGACCGGCCCGAGAAGGCGCGTGGACCAATGGTCTGGCTGGGCCACAAACTCGTTCGGTTTTATGGCTGGACACTGCACGCGGTGCTCTCCAATGCCTTTGTGGTAGTTGTTGTGGCTGCCCTGTTCGCCGCCACGGCCGTTTTCATCTCGGGCACCATCAAGCAGGAGCTGACCCCGCGCGAAGATCGCGCCGTCATACTGATGTCGGTGACCATGCCGCAGGGCGTGTCACTGGACTATACCAACGCCAAGATGTCCGAACTCGAGGACTCTCTCGCCCCCTTGCGCGAGGGGGGCGAGGTGACAAATGTGTTCAACATTTCAGGCTTTCGCACAGACAATCGCGGGTTCATGGTTCTGACCCTTTCGGAATGGGGTCAAAGGGTGCGCAGCCAGCAGGAGATCGTCAGCGATGTCAATCGCATGATCGAACCTGTCATCGGTGCGCGAGCCTTCGTCATCCAGCCAAACTCCCTGCGCATCAGGGGGGCGGGGCGCGGTCTGGCCTTTGCCATCACCGGCGACAATTACGATCAATTGTCTGCTGTCGCGGAAGAACTCGTGGAGAAGATGCGCCGGAACCCGGATTTTGGTCGCGTGCAACTGGAGTATGAAACCAACCAGCCTCAGCTTTTCGTGGAGATCGATCGTATCCGGGCATCGGATCTGGGTATCGACATTACAGGCTTGGGTAATGCCCTGCGCGCCTTGCTGGATGGTCGCTCGGTCAGCGAGGTTTTCATCGACGATACAAGCTATGACGTGCAACTCTTGTCCACCACCGATCCAATCAATGACCCGGGTGATCTGGACAATATTTTCGTCAAGGCCGGTAATGGCCAGATGGTCCCGATGGCAAGTTTCGTCACGCTGGAAGAACGCGCCATCGCGCCCGAATTGAACCGCGAAAACCAGAACCGTTCGGTCGAGCTTTCGGCCACGCTCGAGCCTGCCTTTGCCCTCGGTGACGCCATGGCGGAAGTGGAGCGGCTGGCCGAAGGTATCCTTGCCGAGAACAACGCCATCGTGCCTTTGGCCGAGGCTGCGACATTGGACGAAACTTCTCGCGGGCTACTGCTCACCTTCGGGTTCGCGATGGTGGTCGTGTTCCTCGTTTTATCCGCACAGTTTGAAAGCATGTTGTCTGCGACGGTCATCATGGCGACAGTGCCGCTGGGGCTGGCCTGCGCGATACTTTCGCTGTCACTCACGGGGCTGAGCCTGAACGTCTATTCCCAGATCGGGCTGGTGATGCTGATCGGGATCATGGCCAAGAACGGCATCCTGATCGTGGAATTCGCCAATCAGTTGCGCGACAAGGGAGAGACCGTGCGTGACGCCATTTTTGACGCATCGACGAT
>SLDH01000365.1 GCA_007125415.1 Roseovarius sp. | reverse complement strand
TCCCACGAAACCTGCGCACGCCGGTAGGGCGTGAAGCCTTCCACCTCGGACTGGACGCGATAGCGTGAAAGCCCGGTCAGTGTGATCATGTAGCGCCCGTCCTCAGTCTCCGAGAATTGCGTAACCCGGCCGACACAGCCGATCGTGTAAAGCCCGTGCCCCTCACGCCCCGGAACAGGATTGGGTTGGATCATGCCGATCAGCCTCTGCGGTGATTTCAGGGCGTCATCCAGCATCGCCAGATAGCGCGGCTCGAAGAGATGCAAAGGCAACCGTGATCGCGGCAGGAGCAGCGCGCCCGGAAGGGGGAATATCGGGATGACATCCGGCAGATCAGCGTATTTCATCATGTCGCTGGACCTAGCCTGATCATGGGGTCAGGCAAATATCATTGAACTGAGCTTGCGCCGCCCGTTCAGGACGATCGGATCATTTGGTTTGAGGGCATCGAAAATCGTGAAAAGCTGGGCCTTGGCAGCACCATCGTTCCACTCCTGGTCGCGGCGGAAGCACTCCAGCAACTGCTCCACCGCATCAGCCGTCTTGCCCGAGGCATGCAGGGCGAGTGCCAGATCGAACCGCGCCTGCTGATTGTCCGGCTCCGTCTCCACGGTCGATTGAAGCTCGGCCACCGGGCCGGCATTCCGGGCCTGCCGGGCGAGTTCGAGCCGGGCATGGGCCGCTTCAAGCTCGGGGGCCGTGCTGATCTCGGCGGGGGCACCATTGAGAATGGCTTCGGCCTGCTCCAGATCATCCATCGCGATATAGGCGCGCACCATGCCGCCATAGGCGGCTGCGTTGGCGGGCTCTTCCTGCAGGATGGCGGCGAAGGTCTGCGCGGCATCCGCCGCCGCCCCTTCTTCCAGCATCTGCTCGGCAGCTTCCACCGCCTGCGCGAGGCCGTCTTCCGCCCCGCCGGCACCGCCCGCCGCCTCGACCACGCGTTTCACGAAAGCCTCGATCTCCGAGCCCGCCACGGCACCCTGGAACCCGTCGATCGGCTGGCCCTGCCAGAAGGCGTAGACCGTGGGAATGGATTGCACCCGAAGCTGCCCCGCGATCATCTGGTTTTCATCCACATTGACCTTGGCCATGCGCACCGCACCGCCCGCCTTGGTGACTGCCGCCTCGAGCGCGGGCCCGAGTGTCTTGCAGGGGCCACACCAGGGGGCCCAGAAATCGACGATCACCGGCACCTTCTGCGAGGCCTCGATGACCTCGGCCATGAATTCGGCCTCGGATACGTCCTTGATCAGATCGCCCTGCGGCTGTGCGCCACCAAGTTCCAGCATATCACCCTCCGCTCCTTGCGGTTTGTCTGACCGTTACATGGATCAGCCAAGAGCCGGATGCAAGAGCGGCCACGGGGCAAACTGCGCCCGCGCCCTCGGTGATGGGCGTCCGCCCCTGCATCCCCTGCCGCAGATCGGCGCGCATGCTGCGCACCTGCCGGCAGAAGGCGTCCTGTTGCTGCCCGGGTCGCTCAGAGGTCGAAGGTGGCGAAGACGGGCGCGTGATCGCTGGGTTTTTCCCAGCCACGCGCGGCGCGCAGGATGCGACTGGAATGCGCGGCACCGGCGATGTCGGGGGTGACCCAGACATGATCGAGCCGACGGCCCTTGTCCGCCGCGTCCCAATCGCGCGCGCGGTAGCTCCACCAGCTGAAGAGTTGTCCTTCGGGAATATCGGCGCGGGTGACATCGACCCATCCGCCCGCATCCTGGGTCTGTGCGAGATGTTCCACCTCGATGGGCGTATGGCTGACGACCTTCAGCAATTGCTTGTGCGACCAGACATCATCCTCGCGCGGAGCGATGTTTAGATCCCCCACGAGGATGGACTTTTCCGGCCTTGCGGCATGGAACGCATCGCGCATATCCTTAAGGTAATCGAGCTTCTGGCCGAATTTCTCATTCGCGTCGCGATCCGGCACATCGCCCCCGGCAGGGACGTAGAAATTGTGGATCACTACGCCATTCGGCAGCCGCCCCGCGATATGGCGGGCATGGCCCAGCCCCGCGAAATCATGTGCGCCGGCCTCCTCTATGGGGAGTTTCGACAGGATCGCGACGCCGTTATAGCCTTTCTGGCCGCGCGCGATCAGGTGAGTGTATCCCAGTGCCGCAAATTCGTCAGTGGGGATTTTCTCGACCGGGCTCTTGCATTCCTGCAGGCAGAGCACATCCGGTGCCTCCTCCTTCAGCAACCGGCAGACCAGTTGTTCCCGCAGGCGGACCGAGTTGATGTTCCAGGTGGCGAGGGTGAAGGGCATGGGAAGGCTCCGGTTGAGTCAGGCGCAAGCCTAGTGCGGCTGTCTTCCGAAGGCCAGACGGATCAACCATCCGGGGTCAAGAACGAAAGCCCCTGCACCGCGCAGTCATCACGGAAGACCTCTGCATGACGCGATCCCGGCTCGAATGTTCCGGTCCTGCGGTCACGCCGGACGATGTCTGCTTGCCTCCCGGCAGGCGCTGCCCTCATCCCTTCACGCAAGCGGGATCATGCAGAAGCCTTGACGGGCAAAAAAATAACCCCGGCCATGGCCGGGGTCAGTCCAACAGGGAGGTGCATATGATGACCCGCATATGCGACGGGTTTAAGTTGAACCTTACATATGAGTTGCGGAAACGGCCTTGATCTGCCTCAAGTTCCGCCCGGGTCACGCAAGAAGCCGGTATCCGCCGGATTCCGTCACCAGAAGACGGGCATTCCCCGGCTCCGCCTCGATCTTCTGGCGCAGGCGGTAGATGTGGGTCTCAAGCGTGTGGGTGGTCACGCCCGCATTATAGCCCCAGACCTCATGCAGGAGTATGTCACGCGGCACCACCCCGTCGGTGGAGCGGTAGAGGAATTTCAGAATATTGGTTTCCTTCTCGGTGAGCCGGATCTTCTTGTCATCCTCGGTGATCAGCATCTTCATGGCGGGCTTGAAGGTGTAAGGCCCGAGCTGAAAGATTGCATCTTCGGACTGTTCGTGCTGGCGCAACTGGGCGCGAATGCGCGCAAGCAGAACCGGGAACCTGAAGGGTTTGGTCACATAGTCATTGGCCCCGGCATCCAGCCCCAGAATGGTGTCTGCATCACCATCATGGCCCGTGAGCATCATGATCGGTGCCTTGACACCCTGTTTGCGCATCAGGCGGCAAAGCTCGCGGCCATCGGTGTCGGGCAATCCGACATCGAGAATGACGAGATCGAAAATGCCCTCCTTGGCCCGCGCCATCGCACCGCTGCCATTGCTGGCTTCGAATACATCGAAATCCTCGGTCATCACAAGTTGTTCACTGAGCGCCTCGCGCAGGTCGTCGTCATCATCGACAAGCAGTATCTTCTTGAGTTGTGCCATCTCGATATTCCCTTGTTGTTTGGCGATATGTCGGGCAGCCTCTCGCCCTGCACAAGATGTGCTACATTCGCTTCACGCCCACGTGTTGCGGCGCGAGGTTTTATTTCAATCCGTTACAGAACCCTGTAGAGAGACGAAAACACGCAACAACACATGAGTTCCAGTGAGTTTTTCGCCTGACATCACCGAACTGCTTGCCCGTGCCCGCGCCGATTTGCGCATGGGTGTGCCGATCGTGCTCAGCGGGACGCAGGGTGACATGCTCGTGCTGGCAGCCGAAACGTTGGATGGGCCGCGCCTTTCGAGCACGCTGGCGCTGGGCGGGCAGCCCGTGCTGGCGATCACCGGGCGGCGAGCCGCCACGCTGAAGGCGCGCGCCTATGACGGTGATCTGGCTCGCGTGATCCTGCCCGACGATGCCACGCTGGGATGGATACGCAGCGTGGCCGATCCGGCCGATGACCTGAGACATCCCATGAAGGGCCCTCTGGCCACGCAGCGCGGTGGACCTGTGGACCTGCACAGGCTGGCGCTTCATCTCGTCAAATCCGCAAGGCTTTTGCCTGCAGCCGTGCTGCTGCCGCTTTCGGATGGCGCAGGTTTTGCCGATCACGAGCACCTTGGCCTGATCGACGCGGCCCGAGCCGCGCCTTTGTTGACCGAAGCAAGCCCGATGCATCCTGTCATTCACGCCCGCCTGCCACTTGAAGTGTCCGAAGCGGGCCGCCTGCATGTCTTTCGCCCCGAAGATGGCGGTGAAGAGCATTACGCCATCGAGATCGGCCGGCCTGATCGGGAAAAGCCGGTGCTGGCGCGCCTGCATTCCGCCTGCTTCACAGGCGACATCCTGGGCAGCCTGAAATGCGATTGCGGCCCGCAATTGCGCGGCGCACTGGCGCAGATGGGGCAGGAGGGTGCAGGTGTGCTGCTCTATCTCAACCAAGAGGGGCGCGGCATTGGCCTTGCCAACAAAATGCGCGCCTACAGCCTGCAGGATCAGGGGTTCGATACCGTTGAGGCCAATCACCGGCTTGGTTTCGAGGATGATGAACGGGATTTCCGAATCGGCTCGGACATGTTGCGCAAGATGGGGTTTTCGGCCGTGCGCCTGCTGACCAACAACCCGGCCAAGACCACCATGATGGAACAGACCGGCATTTCCGTGGCCGAGCGTGTGCCGCTCAAGGTGGGTGAAACCGTGCATAACCGCGCCTATCTCGCCACCAAGGCACGCAAATCGGGCCATCTTCTTTGATCCCTTGCCAGGTGCCGGGCCAAAGCTTCCCCGGTCCTTGCCCAGCGGGCGCAAACCCCCTATGCCGTCACCATGCTTGACGATGCCGAAGACATTCATCCGCTGTTTCGCGGTGCCCCCCAAAGCACCGAATTCAGAAAGCTGCGCAAGCGCATCGTGCGCCAGACGCGCGAGGCGATCGAGCAATACGGTATGGTAGAGCGTGGGCAGAAATGGCTGGTCTGCCTTTCAGGGGGGAAAGACAGCTACACTCTGCTGGCCGTCCTGCACGAGCTGCAATGGCGTGGCCTGTTGCCGGTCGAACTTCTTGCCTGCAATCTCGATCAGGGCCAGCCGGGGTTTCCCGCCACCGTTCTGCCCGAGTTTCTGGAGGCGCGGGGCGTGCCTCACCGGATCGAATATCAGGACACCTATTCCATCGTCATGGACAAGGTGCCGCAAGGGCGCACCTATTGCGCGCTCTGTTCGCGGCTGCGCCGGGGCAATCTCTACCGCATCGCCCGCGAGGAAGGCTGCACCGCCGTTGTGCTGGGCCATCACCGGGACGATATTCTCGAGACCTTTTTCATGAACCTCTTTCACGGCGGGCGGTTGGCCACGATGCCCCCCAAGCTGTTGAATGAAGAGGGCGATCTCTTCGTCTATCGCCCTCTTGCCCATGTGGCCGAGGCCGATTGCGGGCGTTTTGCGAAGGCCATGGGCTATCCCATCATCCCTTGTGATCTTTGCGGCTCGCAGGATGGGCTGCAGCGCCAGCAGGTCAAGGCGATCCTCGACGAGTGGGAGCGCAACAGCCCCGGGCGGCGCCAGGTGATGTTCCGCGCATTGATGAATGCACGCCCCTCGCATCTGCTCGATCCGAAACTCTTTGATTTCGCCGGGCTCGAGCGGGATTGCCTAAAATTGGAATGAAATCCCGATAAGGCACAGGTTCGCCGTTAAACAGCTATTGAGGGAGCGGCCGTACCCTGTCGCCATCAATAGGGGAACGGTCGATGCTGCAACCTGCCAGATCATGGCTCCACTGCGTTCAGGGTGGCATCAACCTGCTGATTGCCGGGCCTCAGGCGCTGGCGCTTCTGCCGGCCATGGTGCTGTCGGGTTTCTGGCTTTGGGGGGAACAGGCGGTGATCCTCCTTGCCATCGGGCTGCCGCTCCTGATCGTGGTGTTGCGGCTGGCCGTTCCCGCTGCAGATACCGCAGCACCTGACGCCCCCGAGAGACTGGTCCAGCATCTGGACACGGTTCTGCAAACGACAAAGCAAGGATCTCGTCGCTGCGGCTGTGTCGCGCTCGCACTGGATGATTTCGATCTGATCATCCAGCGCCACGGGGAGGCTGCGGCAGATAGGGTGTCGGCCCAGTCCCACGCCCGGATCATCTCGGCACTGCGCGGCGAGGACAGGGTCTTCGCTTTCGAGAACGCCAGATTCGCTATTGCCATTGGTGCGGTGCGACAGCTTGACACGGAGATCGGCCTGCAGATCGCCAGACGCCTCCAGCGCGCCGTGGAGGAACCCATATCGGTCGACGGGATGACGGTCTATGTCTCCGCCTCGCTGGGGCTCGCGCTGAGTTCGCATGTCGAGGCGACCTCCGGCCTCGAGTTGCACAAGGCTTCCGATCTCGCCTTGCGTGAGGCCTGCCGCGATGCGCCTTCGGCCATCCGGGCCTACCGCCCCGGGCTGCAGGCTCCGCCCGCGGTATCCGATGAACTGCAGGCAGAGGCCGTATGCGCCCTTGAAAACGGCCAGATCCAGCCCTGGTTTCAGCCGCAGATCTCCACCGATACCGGCCAGATCACCGGGTTCGAGGCGCTGGCGCGCTGGAT
>SLDH01000185.1 GCA_007125415.1 Roseovarius sp. | reverse complement strand
CGGCTTCATCTTCACGACTTCCCTGCCGCCAGCCGTCGCGGCGGGCGCGGCAGCTTCGGTCGCGTTTCTCAAGCGCGCACCTGACCTGCGCGCGCAGCATCAGACGCAGGCTCGGATTCTCAAGACGCGGCTCAAGGCCATGGGCCTGCCGATCATCGATCATGGCAGCCATATCGTGCCGGTGATCGTGGGCGATCCGGTCCATACCAAGAAGCTCTCTGACATGCTGCTGGAAGGCTATGGCATTTACGTGCAGCCGATCAACTACCCGACCGTGCCGCGCGGCACGGAGCGGCTGCGGTTCACGCCGTCACCGGTGCATGGACCGCGCGAGATGGACCAGTTGATCGATGCAATGGACGCGCTCTGGAGCCATTGCGCCCTCAACCGCGCCGAACTTTCGGCATAGGCGCAAACCGCCTTTGCGCGATATGCTCCAGCCCAGCCGTAGCCTTGCAACTCAATCCGAGCCGCTCACGACCCGCCAGACAAGATCCTGCATCCAGCTTGCGATCTCGGGTTCCGGCACATGGACGCGCCCGAGCCCGCGCGGAACATCGCGCGGATCGGCCCCGTAGATCACCGCAAGATGGGCCAGCGCGATCAGATATGCCCCCGATCCGTTGACATGAATATTGTCGGAAAAGAGATCCGCGATGTCCTGCAGCGGTGCCCTTCCTTGGGTGATCTCGTCATGGACAGCCATCCAGATCTCGGGGCCGGGGATCATGGCGATTTCCGGCATATCGGGCGCGCGCCCGGCATTCGCATGCGCCGCGATTTCGCGCCAGCGCGCATTCTCGACCTCGAGCCGCGCGCGAAACGGAAGATGAGTCTCCGCTGTTCCGTCATCCAGTCCGGGCCCCGTGTCGAGGTTGATCCAACTGGCATAGAGCACCATCGCCGCGCCATGATCCCAGGCGTGGCGTGCCCAGCGCAGCGCCTCATCAGGCGAGTTGTGCCATTTCATCGTGTCAAGGAGCGGCACCCGTTCGGTCATCACCAGCAGATCATAGGCGCCGATTTCGGTTCTGGCATCGACGGGGTTGCCGGGATTGGCCCAGCGCCAGTCCATCGGACTTCCCGGAATGGTCGAAAGATGGATCACGCCGCCGCGACCTCCCATGGCCTGCACCATGGCGCGCAGCACAGGCTCGATCGGGTCCGTCAGGCTGTGCCCTGACATGATGACCCGCGTATCGAACGGCCAATGGGGCGGATCGGCGCGCGCGGGCAGCGCCAGCGCCAGAAGGGCCCATACAAGGAACAAGGGGCGAAGAAGTCGATGGTGCATCCCGGCTACCGCCTTTCCGTCGCGCGCGATCCTAGACCGATTTGCAGCCGCCTGCCAATGGGGCAGAGATCATCTTCGGCTGTGCCGTCTTGCATGCTTCAAGTTGCCCCTGACCCTCGCGAAATCCATCGGGTCGGCCTGTTGGCGCTCAGAGCTTGCCGAAGAGGGCCCCACCCTCATGGTAAAGATGCAGGACAGGCATTGGCCGATCACAACGGCTTGCGAAAGCCCTTGTGGTCTGGCCAATGCGGTGCTCCGCCGCGACGGGTAAGCCGAAAGTCGCGCAGGCTCAGGAGAGGACCTGCGCGATCACGCGGTTTGCCGTGTCACGCCCGCTGAAATAGGGGCCGGAGTTGAGCGCCTGATAGGGCGCGGCCAATGCTTCACCCGCAAAGAAGAGCCGGTCTTCCACTGGCCGGGCCAGTGCCGCGCGAGCGCTGAAGCGGCCCGGGCGGGCGGCGGTATAGGCCCCGAGGACAAAAGGATTGCTGTCCCACCTTGTCAGATGGCCTTTTACGAAGGCGTTCCGCGCGTTGGAGCCGGCCATCCTGACAAGCTCTTCAAGCGCAAAATCCACCGCGGCCGCCTCGCCGGCGCGCGAGAGCTCCCAGCCGAAATCACCACCGATGAATCCGACCATGAAGTCATAGCCAAAGGGCCAGGTGAGGAAATACACCGCCTCTGCCGGCATGTCATTGGGCACAAAGTAATCAAGCCACTGGTTCGGTGAAAAGCCCAGCCGTGTATCTCTGAATTGCAGGGAAACCTTGTTGAGCAGCCCCATGGGCAGATTGCCGATGGCTTCCTGCGTCTCGACAGGCAGGCCGCTGGCGAAGTTGATCGAGCCCGCCTGCAGCACGCCGGTGGAGACAGTGCAGATGCAGGCCTTTGCGTGGATCGTGCCATCGGGTGTTTCCACCCGAACACCATCGCCCCCCCAGGTCACGGCCTGAGCGGGCGTGTTCAGACGCACCGGGATATCCCTGCCAAAGGCGGCGATCACCGTGCCAAGCCCCTCTGGCACAAGCAGGTCCTTGTTGCTGTCGGCGCTGTTCCACCAATCGGCGGTCGAGAGATCCTTGAAATCGACACTGAAATCCATCGGACCCATCCAGGTTTTCACCGTGCCGAGTGTGGGATCATCGGGCATCATGGTGCTTGCCGCCACATCGAGGTTTTCCCGGCCGGCCTTCATCAGCGCCTGGGTGACCGTGCCCCAAGCATGATCATAGCTGCGGCGCTGTTCGGCATTGGCGCGCTCTCCATCGACGAAATGTGCCCCGCCGGCGGAGGTATGATCGAGAAGATCGAACCCGTGCTCCCGGGCAATCTCCTGCCAGGGATTGGTGTCGGCATGGTTGATCCAGCTGCAGCCATGGTCGTGGGGCTGACCGAAAGTGGCAGTTTCAGCATAGGCGCGTCCGCCAATCCGGTCCGCCGCTTCGATCAATGTCACGTCATGGCCCTTGTCCATAAGGGTCCGAGCAGCGGTCAGGCCCGCGATTCCCGCGCCGATCACCACCACGTCCACATCGCCCGATGGGTTGCTTGCGAGCGCTGGTGCCATGGGCATGGAGGCGATCCCGCCCAGGATGGCGCGGCGTGAATAGGGGGTCGAAGCTGGCATGTAGAATCTCCTAATGAATGACCATTCAGTTATTGTTACACCAGAATCCACGTCACGCCAATGCTCTTGTCTTGCTCCGGGCTGTACCGCAGGCTATCGCCATACCGGTCAGGCAGAAGGGGTGGTTCGATGACACGGGTGATGGTGACCGGAAGTGCGGGGTTTATCGGCTATCACCTGTCACGCCTGCTGCTCGATGAGGGGATGACGGTCCTCGGCGTCGACGGCATGACCGATTATTACGACGTGTGCCTGAAACACAAGCGGCATCAGATGCTGTTGCAATCGCCCGGATTCAGCGCGGAAGAGGTGATGATCGAGGATGGGGCGGCGCTCGATGCGGTCGCCGATGGCTTCGCGCCCGAGATCATCATCCATCTCGCCGCGCAGGCCGGCGTCCGCTATTCGCTCGAAAACCCGCGCCTCTATGTCGAGACGAATGTCGTGGGCACCTTCAACGTGATGGAAGTTGCCCGCCGCCATGCAGTGCGCCATCTGCTGATGGCCTCTACCTCCTCGGTCTACGGGGCCAATGGCGACATGCCCTATGGCGAGACGCACAAGGCCGACACGCCCATGACGATCTATGCCGCCACCAAGAAAGCCGGGGAGGCGATGGGCCATTCCTATGCGCATCTTTGGGATCTGCCCACCACGATGTTCCGTTTCTTTACGGTCTATGGCCCCTGGGGCCGGCCGGACATGGCGCTCTTCAAGTTCGTGGCGGCGATGCTCGAGGGACGCGCGGTGGACATCTACAACCACGGCGAGATGTTCCGCGATTTCACCTATGTGGATGATCTTGTCCGCGCCATCCGGCTGTTGATTGATGCTGTGCCGGTGCGGCCCGAAAGCACCGATGAGATCGCGGCAGGTGACAGCCTGTCGCCCGTGGCACCCTACCGCATCGTCAATATCGGCAATTCGAACTCCGTGAGGCTGCTCGATTTCGTCGAGGCTATCGAAGCCGAGCTTGGCGTGAGCGCAAAGCGCAACCTGATGCCGATGCAGAAGGGCGATGTGCCGGCCACCTGGGCGGATGCCTCGCTTCTGCAAAGCCTGACGGGTTATCGCCCGCAAACCGATATCCGCGACGGGATCGCGGCCTTCGTGCGCTGGTACCGGGCCTATTACGGGGTGTGAATACAGCGCGCGGCGATAGCGTGGTGCATCCTGTCGGGCTCAACTGTTCCTGATTCCAGGGCATACGGCCACCCGGGTGGAGATGACTCCCATTTGGCGCAAACTGCGCTGGAATCGGATCGCCGTGCCGCGGCCCGGTAATGCGCGGCTTGGGGCAGGGCGCCTCAGGTTGATCGAGAGCGGCTCTACAGCCCGTCGAACGCGCATAAGGCATGCACATCCATGCCCATCGCCTCGATCTTCTTGCGCCCGCCGAGGTCGGGCAGATCAACGATGAAGGCACAGCCGATGATATTGCCGCCCAGCCGCTCGATCAGGCTTATGCCCGCCGCTGCCGTCCCGCCCGTGGCCAAGAGATCATCAACGAGCAGAATGCGCTCCCCGGGCTCGATCGCGTCATCATGCAGCTCCACCACCGCTTCGCCGTATTCGAGTTGGTAATCTTCCGAGATCACGGTGCCGGGCAGCTTGCCCTTCTTGCGAATGGGCACGAAGCCGATGGAAAGCTGATGGGCAATCGCGCCGCCGATGATGAAGCCGCGCGCCTCCAGCCCCACCACCTTGTCGATGGCCTGCCCGGCATAGGGGTGCAGCAACTGGTCGATGGCCATGCGAAAGCCGCGCGGGCTGGCGAAGAGGGTGGTGACATCACGAAAGAGAATGCCCTCATGGGGAAAATCCACGATGGTGCGGATGTAATCACGAACGGTCTTGTGCTCTGCCATCTCTGCGCTCTCTTTCGGGTTGTTGTGCACAGGATTGTCTGATCGCGTGTCGTCCTGCAAGCCTGTGTGGCGCTATCCGGTCGCCAATACCGGCCGCTTCAACCCAGCACCCGGCCCGTGACCGCATCCAGCTTCGACATCAGCACCGGATCGCGTTTCTCCGGCGCGGTCAGCAGGGCGTATTCCAGCGCCCGGTCACAACCATGCGGGCAGGGCGCGCGCTCCGGGCCCAGCAGGGCCGGCAGGCCCGCCACCAGCCTCCGGCCCTTGTCGGCATTGCCGGTGAGTGTTTCTATGATGGCGGCAATATCGACCTCGCCGTGATCGGGATGCCAACTGTCATAATCGGTGATCATCGCGACGCTGGCATAGCAAAGCTCCGCCTCCCGCGCGAGCTTGGCCTCGGGCATGCCGGTCATGCCGATCACGTCACAGCGCCAGACCTCGCGATACAGCCTCGATTCCGCCAGGGTGCTGAATTGCGGGCCTTCCATGGCCAGATAGGTGCCGCCGCGATGCACATTGATGCCTGCCTCATGAGCCGCGGTCGCACAGGCTTCGGCGAGGCGCGGGCAGGTGGGATGCGCAAGGCTCACATGAGCGACGCAGCCCTTGCCGAAAAAGCTCTTCTCGCGCGCGAAAGTCCGGTCGATAAACTGGTCCACGATGACGAAATCGCCCGGGGCCAGTTCCTCGCGGAACGAGCCGCAGGCCGAGACGGAGATCACATCCGTGACACCGAGGCGTTTGAGCGCATCGATGTTGGCGCGATAGGGCACACTGCCGGGTGCATGGACATGACCGCGTCCGTGCCGGGGCAGAAAGGCCATGGGCACGCCATCCAGCGTGCCGGTCAGGATCAGGTCCGATGGCGCGCCCCAGGGGCTCTGCACGCTGCGCCATTCTGCGTCTTCAAGCCCGCTGATCTCATAAAGCCCCGAGCCGCCAATGACACCGATCATCGTGTTGGTCATCGCTGCGTCCTTCCTCTGACTGGCTGCAGTTTAGGAGCGGAACGTCAGGTTGGAAAGCCGTTGCGGAGCGGGGGGTGCTCCCGCGCTGAGCCGCCACAATCCGGCTTACGGCTCCCCGACCCGACAGGTCACGCAGCGCGGGCGAGGTTGCGCAGCACGTAATGCAGCACGCCGCCATGTTCGATATATTCGATCTCGATGGCCGTATCGATCCGGCATTTCAGCATGATCTCCTTTATCGAGCCATCCGCATAGGTGATGGTGCAGGGCACTTCCTGCTGCGGCTTGATCGTATCGAGACCGGTGATCGAAACCGTTTCATCGCCGGTGAGCCCCAGCGTCTTGCGGGTGTCGCCGCCGGTGAACTCCAGGGGAATCACTCCCATGCCCACCAGATTCGAGCGATGAATGCGCTCGAAATTTTCGGCAATGACGGCCTTCACTCCCAGCAGAGCCGTGCCCTTGGCCGCCCAGTCGCGGCTGGAGCCGGCACCATATTGTTCGCCCCCGAAGATCACCAGCGGCGTGCCTTGCGCCTGATAGGCCATGGCGGCGTCGTAGATCGAGGTCTGCTCGCCATCGGGGCCCTTGGTGTAGCCGCCTTCCACACCGTCGAGCATCTCGTTGCGGATGCGGATATTGGCGAAGGTGCCGCGCATCATCACCTCGTG